>NZ_RJPH01000010.1:0-83430 GCF_003944205.1 Streptococcus oralis subsp. dentisani | reverse complement strand
GAATTTTTTGTTGATATTTATAAAATGATTTTCTATTTTATATTTTTTACAATCTCATTAAATGAAGATATAATTTTTCCTTGCTTATCTTTGGGTAATTTTGTTAAGTTTTCAAAAAGTATTTCTGAAGAATCTTCTCGATCTGATTCATATGATTGTAGATTAAAGAACTCCTCGACCGTTAGATTTAGGGCTTTGATTACGGATTCAAGAGTTTTTATCTTAAAATCATACTTCATGTTCTCTATATTTTGAATCGCTTTAACACCTAGCCCAGCGATTTCAGATAATTTTTCTTGACTTAATCCCTGTGCTTTTCTACACTCACGTATGCGAAATGCGATATGCTTTTGTAATTTATTATATTCCATGTTATATACCATTGTACTATCTGTTTTCTCTAAAAATAAGTATAATAAACTATCCAAAAACGAGAAAAGTATGGTAAAATAGTACTATATTTTAATAAAATGCATAGGGCATTGTACAAAAGGAGTTTATAAATGTCAAAAGCTACGGAAAATAGTCAAAGTACTACTAAAAAATTGTATACAGGTGCGGTTATTTCGGCCCTCGCAACTGCAAGTCTTGTCGGCACAATCGGTACTGCTCACGCAAGTGAAGTCAAACAACCACTTCCAACTGATGCCAAAACCGAGCCAGCCTTGGTAGAAAAAGAAGCACCTAAGAAAGTGGTAGTGAAAACTCCTACAAAGGAAGAAGTTGCTGAACTTGGTGCTACTGCTAAACAAACCCAAGAAGATGCAGACAAAGCAAAAGAAGTCTTGGATCAAGCGAATGAAAAGTCTGATAAAGCAGAAAAGACAGTCACAGACTTGAAACAAGATGTCGCAGATGCTCAAAAGATTGCGGATAAAGCAACACCTGAAGTTATTCAAGGTACCGAAACGAAAGTCAAAACTGCTAAAGCAAATGTTCCAACTGCTGAACAAGCGGTATCTTCTGCTCAAAAAGCGCAAGACGATGCCGATCGCAATGTCGCTATTCAAGGCAAAACTGTTGGTACTAAGCAAGCTGAAGTAACCCAAGCTGAAACTGGTGTAGCTGATGCTAAAGTAGAAGTGAAAAGTGCTGAGGACGCTTTGGATGGTCTTGGTCTTGCAGAAGCTAAAGAAGCGCAAGATAAAGCTATTAAGGAAGAAAGCGAAAGCAAACAAGCGCAAGCAGATGCTCAAACTGCTCTTAATGAAGCTAAGAAGTTGGATGGTGAGCTTGCTGACCAACTAAATCAAGCCGAAAAGACCGTTAAGACTGCTACAAAAGATGTAGAAGCTAAAGAAACAGAAGCTAAAGATGCAAAAGCTAACCTTGACAGTGCAACTGCTACTTATAACCAAGCGGTATCTAAACTTGACACTCTTCAAGATAGCTCTAAGAAACAAACGATTACCCTCTCCCCAGCTTTCATTCAAGCAGTGAAAGAGAACATGGCTTATAACGACCAAGATACTTCTTCTTGGACTGATGAACAGCGTAATAAACGCACTATGGAGCTATACAACAAAATTGTAAACGCTCAAGTAGAACACAAGAAACTGAACAAATACGTTCCAAGTAAAGCAGACCAAGCAGACGAAACTCGTTATGATGTTAACAATCTCCCACAAGAGATTAAAGACGAGTTGAACTACTTCGTAGCAGACCTCATCAACCAAATGCGCCGTCAGCTTGGACTTCCAGATGTGGTTCTTTCAAAAACTTCTCTTGAATTTGCAGATAAGGTTGCGAAAGAGTATGTGAAAGCTGACTTCTCTAAAGCGATGAAAGATGCGTACCGTTCTCGCGGTGGTGTTGGACACTATGCTATTGGTGTCAATAAGGTTGCCAAAGAATACGGTATGCCTACAACGGACACAGAGGAAGAGAACAAAGGTAGTCAATACTACGAGAATACTGTAACGACTTATACTTATCACCACTTTGATGATGCTGATGGTGTTTACCGTATGACTCTTGGAGAGATGAAAGAGAAGTTGTACGATGACCTTGTTATGTTGATTTCAACTAAGGGTGACTATGCACACACTCAGGGTATCCTTCAGTTCGACTCTGCGCATGAAACTATCTACTTTGGTGGGGTTGCTCAGAGCAAAACTAATGAGCTTTATACAACTCACTTCTTGACTGCTATTCGTGGTTCTTATCTCGACAATTCTACATGGGATAAGAAGCCTATTGCAAACTCACTCAGCGATGAAGCGATTGAGCATAAGTTGAGTGAAGCTCGTCAAGCACTTGCTGATGCTATGACTGCACGTGATAATGCACAAGCAACTTTTGAAGCGAAAGAAAAAGCTGAGTCAGATGCTAAACTTGCTCTTACAAATGCACAAGCTACTTTGACTGCCTTGAAGAATGGCGAAAGCCCACTTGCAAACGCACAAAAGGCTTTTGATGAAGCGAAAGAACGTCATGATAAAGCTGTGGTTGCACTTTCTAATGCAAATGCCCTCGTCAACAACTTGACTGCTTCAAAAGCTACAAAAGAGGAAACTCTTACAAATGCGCAAGCAAAACTTAAAGACGCTGAGAAAGCTCTTAAAACTGCACAAGAAGCACTTAAAGCAGAAGAAGATAAGATGGCAGAACTTGAAGCGATCGCTTCAAATAAAGCCCAAGCGGTATCTACTGCTAAGAAAGCACTTCAAGCTACCAAAGATGAAGTTAAACAAGCCGAAAAAGAGCTTGCAGACCTTAAAGGTGCGAAAGCTCGCTTGAATGAAGTAAAAGCAGAACTTGAAAAAGCAGAACTTGAACTCAAAGCAGTTTACAAAGTACAAAACAAAGCCAAAGTAGATTACGAAGTGAAGAGCCTTGCAGCAGACCGAGCGAAAATTGCTTACGAAACTGCCAAAGCCAAGTATGAAGAAGCCGAAACAAAACGCTTGGTAGCTCTTGCAGAAACCAAACGTAAAGAGCTTGAAAAAGCTGGTTATAAACCAGTGCCAGTGGTAGATAACAAGGGTAATGTGGTTGATTACAAAGCAGAGAAAGTAACGGTAGGAACTAAAGAAGATAAAACATATCAAGCTCCTGCAAAAGCTATAAATGCAAAAGCAGAACCTAAGAAACAACTTCCAAATACAGGAACAAAAGAATCGAATCTCCTCGCATTGCTTGGAGCAAGTCTTGGACTGCTAGCTTTGGTAGGAAAACGAAAATTTAGATAGCAAGAAAGAGGGGTTCCCCCTCTTTTTAATAAATGAAAGGATCTATGATATGAGAACTCCTAAAAAATACTCAGATTTACTTAAACGAAAAGAACTCACTAATGCTATTATTGCAGAATGTATATACTCTGTAAACAAGCGAGCTAAAAACTATCGTGACAAGATAAAAGAATATAAAAACGCAAGATATCATTTACATCAGCAAAATAACATTGAAAATGCTGAAGAAAATATGGAAAAATACTATGATATGAAAGAAAAACTATTGAGTAAATATAAACCAACAATGATTCATAAGCAATTTATAGGAGAGAAAAAACAACGAGTCTATAGTTATGAAAAAAATTATGAAAAGCTATATAACGAAAAAAGAAATGCTATAGTTTGGGAAAATAGTTACTATGACTATGGCACGAACAAGGAAATTGAATTTTTTGATTATAGTTTAGGTAAGAAAGAATATCTTTATTTTTTGTATTATGAAGTAGGTGAATATAGTTTTCATTCTCCAATTGATGAAAAAAGAGCAAAAAATTCTCAATTAGAAATCAAAGAGATAGATGAAGACTTTCAAACTCGTGGAGCAGATATTGTAGATTTACTTTCAAAACAATTTGTACAAAAAGTAATAGATTTGTTGGAAAGTGGAGAGTATACATTGCTGGGCTAAGAAAAAGTTATTCATCAAACATGTATAGTGATAAATTAAAAGAGAGCGCTATGCTCTCTTTTCTATTGTGTTGTTCTAATATGTAAAAATTTTATATAAGGGAAACTTTTTGATATTCTGGTTCGATTTTTGCTTATTTTTTATGAAAGTTTACCTTATTTTGATGAAATTGATTGAAATTAGTTGAAATTTTATGTTTTGAAAACTTATGAAAACGTTGATTTTAAAGCACTTTGAAATTAGATGAAATAAGTGGTGCCCCAACCAGGTCTTAAGAAAGCTCGTAAAGCTTCACAATTCTCAAAACGTTAATCAATACGATTATATCAACGTTTACAGACATTCAAGAATTTACTCTTGGATGTCTTTTTTGTTCCAAAAAATCAAGAATTTCCCTGAGTTTTCCCTGAATTCATTTGAACATCTATAAAAGTAGATTTCTGGATTATCTGAACTATTTAATGATTTTTATTGATATTGATGAGTAATTTTATTATTTTTCCCAATTGTCAAGTCAAGTGCAACAAAGTTGTTCCTCTGATTAAGTGAGTACCTTTCAAGCTGTTTGAGTTAGCTCAAACAGCTTTTTTGCGGACTGATAGCCATGAATTCGTCTAGGTCTTTCATTGATAGCCTTTGTATATTCCTCTAAAATTAGTTCTTTTAACGAACATCCCTTCGGAATAAACTCTCTTAGTAGTCCATTGAAATTCTCATTTGTACCTCGTTCATAAGATGAATAGGCATGTGCAAAATAAACATCTAAGCCCTCTATCTTACTCAATGATGAAAATTCGTTTCCATTATCTGCAGTGATGGACTTAATGGGATAAAGTTTCATACACTCTAAGACTGCTTGATTGACATACTCTGCTTTCTTTTCCACAAGTTTCTTTGGGACAGCATAACGTGTTTGTCGTTCTACCAAGGTCAGAATAGAAGGTTCTCCTATTGTCTTTCTACCCAGAACAGAATCGATTTCCCAATCTCCAAAACGGGAACGATTATTGATTTCTTCTGGTCTTTCTTCAATTGACTTTCCTAGATGTTTCTTGTTAGAGGGGCGCTTGGTAAATTTCTTACGGATCCGCACTGCTCTTGGCAAATCAATGACCTTAATCTCTAACAATCCTTGATGGATATAGTTATAGAGCGTTTTGGTTGAAGGCACAACTGCATCTACATGTTGGATTTTATAGGTATGAACAAAGGTATCCACGCTATTCATCCTTGGTTTCTCTCTCATTGCTTCTGTAAATTCTCTCAGAAAGTCATCCGATACACAATCCAGTTTCAGATAATAGCTAGTTTCTCTAGCATGACGATAACGGTTATGAGCAGCATCTGCATAATAGCGTTGGTAATAGACCTTCTGCCTATTTGCTTTTTTCACTTGTGTTATGGAACCACGATTAATTTCACGAGTAATAGTAGAGCGATTTCTCCCTAGTCTACGAGCAATCTCAGCAGGTTTGAGTCCTACGATTAAATAAGCTTCAATTTCCCCTCGCTCAGCTTCAGATAAGTGTTTGTATGATTGATTTGTGGTAGAATAATTAGTGGACATGTTCATCTTCCTTTATACTGTTTTTCGCAACTCTAGTATATCAGATGAACATGTCTTTTGTGTTGCACTTCATTTTACAACAGGGCAATGATTAAAATAATGCTTGAACAGCACTTGTTCAAAAGTTTTAAATTGCTACTTTGGAAATCAGATGACAAAAAACGCATTTCATAAGGTTACTGAATGATGGCTTAGTTAAAAACTTATTTATAACTGTATTTTTTCAATGCTTCTGTATATGCATCGCTATCCTTTTAATAGTAGTTATGTTTCAAACATGGAATATATACCATTCAATTAAGGGGATCAAATAAATAGGGAGGCTAGTTAGAAATATTGGAGAGTACGATAATATTTTTATAGGAGTTTTAAAATAATGAACCGAGTTTGCGAATGAAATATGATAAAATAGAATTGTTGATGTATTAGTTAATTTATAAAAAAATAGAATATATTACGCTAAAATCCGAATGGAGGTTTTCCATTGAGTAATAGTGAAGAATTCAATCTACTAGTTCAAAAATTCTATAGTAGGAATCATATTAAGGACCATGAAGAAAAATACATAAAAGGTTTTAGACGTCGGTTAGGTCGTTTTTTATCCCAGTTAGATGATGGTTCGGAAGTAAAACAAATTGTTTTGGATTGTATCAAAGATAATTATAAATATTATTCCAAAGCAGAAATATTGACTGTCTTAAAGAAGTTTCATGAAAGTTTAGTAGCGCAACTGTCATGTAGAGGAATTAATTTTAGTGAATGTCATTTTTCTAGTATTTTGAATAAAGAAACATATAAACATAATAGTTCTAATGCTATACTTAATCTATACATAGATATAAATGAACTACCTAATCATGCTTATTATGAATTCACTGATATTTTAGATCTAGAGTATGGAAGGGCTAAGTTTTTGGAAAAAAAAGATGGGAAGTTTAGTCATTATGACGATAGATTTTATAGATTGGAATCTGAAAGGCTGAAAGTTGAATGGAAGAGTAGATTAAGTAATAAGAAATATTTGATTTTAATTGACGATTATACAGGTTCTGGTAAAACGATTATTGACTTTATAAAATTGATAAAGAATTATGTAGGTGATGATATTAGACTTATTATTTATTGTATCCATGCAACAAAAGTATCTAAGAATACTGTTAATGAATTCTTAAGTGTAGAAGGTCTAAATGGACAGATAGAATCTTATGAGGAATCAGATATGTACTTTGCTAATGCTTATGAAAAACAAAATATTATAAAATCATTTGGAAAGTTTCGCAATCCTTTAGGTTATGAGGAAACCGAATCGGTATTAACGACTTACAGAAATACCCCTAATAATACATTAGAGTTATTTTGGAATGATAATCTTATAGACAATGGTTGGCGTTCCCTATTTCCGAGAGATAAAAAGAATGAGGGAAGTTATAAATTTATGAGTGATTGGGTTAAGGAACGTAATAAACTCCAGTGGTTTATGACTTATAAGGAAATCCCGGAAGCGATTAGAGACCAAACGGTTGTACTTCTGTATGTTAAAAATAATAACAGACAAAGATCAAATATTGTAGAAATTGAACTTTCACAAATTATTTGCTATACTGATAGTGTAATGCAGGAATGTCAAGACAAGAATCTGATTGAACTTGTTGATAACACATACAAACTTTCTGAACAAGGATTGGATTTTTTAAAACAATTAAAACTCAATGAAGTCACTTTCCAAAGAATAAAAAAAGATTTTATGGAGATTGGTGAACAGAAAGAACTGCCTCCTTTACGTCTATAAGTTAGAGTGTCTGATAAGCGAGTCGCTTAATCTAAGAAAAAAAGTTTTCAAAAGTCAGTCGTTAATTAATAAATTAATTAACGAGTGAAATTTTCGTTTGAAAATTATCACTAGGACAGTATCGCTTTGCGGGGGTCCGCAGCTATTACTGTCCTACAGGAAAATACTTAATTAAACTGCACCGACAAAACACCTGTTTTTGGTTATGAAGAATGAGTTTCTTTAGTGTTTTGCGGCACAGTCTAATTAAGGTTATGTTAGTTGTAGTAACTTGGATTAGAGAGGAAAGGTATGAGTCAGTCAGAGGAGTCAAAAATGCTTGATATTCCTGTTTTTTGTGATTTGGAAGAATTAAGAGAAAAAATTGGTACTAATAAAAAATTTTTTTATAGAGTATTGTATTCAGATGACAAATTGTACAAAGAAATAACCATTCCAAAGAGAAATGGTGGTAGCAGAGTTTTAAATGTTCCTAACACTGCTTTAAAGGGGATGCAGAGATGGATTTTAGATAATATTTTATATAAAGTACAGTCAGATCCTAGTGCTACTGGTTTCATTCCTATGAAATCTATCGTTTTAAATGCTTCTACTCATCTAAAGAAAAAATACATCCTTAAAATGGATATTAGAGATTTTTTTCCGAGTATTGATTTTCATAAAGTGAGAAGTCTATTTTTTGAACTGGGATACAATAAGGATGTTGCAACTGCTTTAGCAAATATTTGTGTATTTCGAGGACAGTTACCCCAAGGATCTCCTACCAGTCCCTATTTGGCGAATTTAGTTTGTCGAGATCTAGATAAAAGAATATATAATCTTTGTAGAAAATATAAATTATCTTACACGAGATATGCTGACGATATAACTATCTCTGGGAATAGTAAAATATTCTGGATAAAAGGTATTGTAGAAGAAATAATTTGTAGTTATCAATTTTCTTTAAATAATGAGAAGACGATTTTTCTAAAGCCTGGTGATAGGAAGAGAGTGACAGGGATTATAGTAAATGAAAAATTGTCTGTACCGAGGTCAGTCACTAGAAATTTAAGAAAAGAGATTTACTTTATCAAGAAATTTGGTTTGGAAGAACATTTAGATAAAAACAGTTTTGCTGGAAGTAAGGAGCAATATATAGCACATCTATATGGGGTGGCGAGCTATATAAAAATGGTTGAACTTACTAAAGGGATATTTTTTATAAATCAGTTGAATTCAATTTTTAGTGGGAATGAGCAATTAGAAACCGGAAAGAACTTACATATAGAATTTGCTTCAATTGACTGGACAATCTTTGATGAATGAAAAACTAAAAAATGGAAGATGGAAATATATTACATCGGGTATCATTTTTGATAAAATAGGAAATAGTGGGATGAATCAGTTGTTCTTATTTTTCCATTAAAATCTATTCCAAAAGGATATGACCAGGTATTGTGTGGAAAAGAAAATTGAGAATCATTTAATCGATAAAGGTATTCTGATATTAAACTACTATTTACATCGTTTCGTAGGAAGATAAATTACCTTATTTAATTAAACTTATTCAAATTTTTCAAATTATCAAAGTTTAGAAAGTGTGTTTAGAATTATTATAGTACGATTTTGATAGTTATTGAAATTTCTATCTGTCAAACCAGGTCTTAAGAAAGCTCGTAAAGCATCACAATTTAGTAAACGTTAATTCGAGAGAATTACTATACTTACAGAGAGCACCTTTCGGGGTGTTCTTTTTTATATTTTCATACTAAATTGGTGCAATTGACACAGTTGTTGCGACTTTAGTCGCTTACAAATGTGGCTGCAATCTGACAAAGTCAGTTGCCTCAAAACGTTAATCAATACGATTATATCAACGTTTACAAGCACTTCATGGTTCACACCATGGGGTGTTTTTTGTTTTTCTCGTCTTCTCATAGTATTGCTCATGTGGTATAATGAGACAAGGGATGCTCCTCGTTTTAGACGAGTTTATGGAATTCAGGATAAGTTAGCAGGTGAGACGAGTATTTCTGTCAGTCTCCTATACACCTGTTAACAACTGTCCAAAATCAAAAGGAGATTGTAGATTGGTTTTATTAGTATTAGGGATTTTGGTTTTGCTCATTCTAATCTTAAAACGAAAACTGAAAACTGCTAAAAAATCTGAAGGAAACGCCAAGAAAAGAAATTGGCTATTAATAGGTTGCTTATCCATAGTGATCCCAATGGTAATCTTCACAGTGTTCAGTCCAATTTTTGCTCTAATGGATATGTGGGGTCTGTTTGCCCATGCAAGTCGAACTGAGCTTGAGCAAGCTGTGCATCGTTCTTATCAAAATTACGGTCTTACAGGACAGTTTGAGTTAGAAAAATACGAGAAAAACTATACAAGCGTGGGAGGATTTATAATCCATGGTAGCTACAGTGAAAATATAGCCGGAAAAACCTATCAGGTTAAAACTCGATTTAAATACTATACTCGCTTTTCGGAAAATAAAACATATAGAAAGACAGATGCAGAGGTTGATTACAAGAATTATAAAAAAATTTATGATGTTTTCCCAGAATTAGCCTATTTAGGTATTGAGGTTAGTCCAGGCACCAGCGAATTTTTAAAAACACTGGACAGTTCAATCAAAGATCCCAAACTGCCTGATTTGAAGTATCAAGGTATTGGTTTTGAATTTAATCGTCAATCTGACAATATCTATCTTTATAATGAAATATTAGAGGAAAATCAAAGCAAGGGTCAAGCTCTGCAAGGAATGTATCCAATGGATGCTCAATATCTTTTCCAAAAAGAGATTTTTATACCAACATTTGAATTTCAGTATTTCGTTCCAAAAGAAAAAAGAGATCTCTTGTATGATGACTATCTAAAAGAGCTTGAAAGGCTCATGAAGGAATTTTTTGCCAACCAACCCCTACCCCGCGGTCTTTATGCTGTCAAAATTGCTAAGTATAAAGAGGATAAACTTGTCAGTGATAGTGGTGTATACTATGTGAGGATTGATAATCGTCAAGTTGTAAAGCTGTTGCAAAAATTAGAGTAGGAGTTGCTAGGTATAGTCCAGTTTTTTGTTCAGAATCTCCAGGTGCAGTTGTTAAAATTTGATTTTCCCAGTGGACAATCGTTCGCTTTTTTTATATAATAAAACTAAACCGAATTGGTTGAGTGTTGAAAGTGTAAGCTCAACCGTCGATTTGTCTTTCTAAGGGATATAATGTCCATTAAAGCGTCACACTAGGAGGTGAATCATGTATCAACCAGAAAAACTCAAGGCTCGGAGAAAAGAGTTAAAATTGACACAGAAGGAAATTGCAGACCAGTTGGGGATTAGTTTTCAGGCTTATTCAGCCTGGGAACGTGGCATTAAGGAGCCTTCTAAAGAGAAGGTTGCTCAGCTAGAGAAGATTTTAAAAGTCGCAAAAGGGTATTTCACCCAAATCGAAATTGTCCGTCTTTACGATAGTCTTTCCAAGCAAGGAAAGGAAAAGGTTGTTCTCTATGCTCGCAACCTAGCTCAAGAGGAACAAGCCCAGAAGGTTACGGCTATGCCAGAGCGTCTCTACGAGTACCGTGTCTATGAACGCATGTCAGCAGGGATCGGGGCTTCGGTCTACGATGATCAGAATTTTGATACGGTCTACTTTAACGAGGAGTTGGCCCATGATTTTGCGTCCTGGGTGTCTGGGGACTCTATGGAACCTAAATATCAAAATGGTTCGGTAGCTCTGATTCGAGAGACGGGATTTGACTATGATGGGGCGGTTTATGCAGTGGTTTGTAACAACCAGACCTATATCAAACGGGTTTATCGGGAGAAAGATGGCTTGCGTCTAGTATCGATCAATCCTAAGTACAAGGACATTTTCATCTCTTATGAGGAAGATCCTCGGATTGTGGGGATTATCGTTGGGAATTTTGTGCCGATGGAGGGTTAGCCTATGGGTTACTTTGATTATTCCAGAGAGCCCAAAAGTGATATTGCCTTTGTCGATATGAAATCTTTCTATGCCAGTGTCGAGTGTGTGAAAAGAGGCTTGCATCCGCTGAAGACCTCGCTTTGTGTCATGAGTCGCGCGGATAATTCTACTGGTCTTATCCTAGCTTCCTCTCCCATGTTCAAGAAGATTTTTGGTAAGTCCAATGTTGGCCGGGCCTATGATCTGCCTTTTGATATCAAAACGCGCAAATTTTCTTATTACAATGCTCGAAAGCAAGGCTTGCCTACTGACTCAGACTATGTTCGCTACATCGAAGATTGGGCTCAAGTCACCTTGATTGTCCCTCCTCGGATGGACGAGTACATCGCAGTCAATATGGAAATCCAGCGAATCTTTCAAAATTATGGCAGTCCAGATGATATTTATCCCTACTCTATTGATGAAGGTTTTATCGATCTGACTAGTTCGCTCAACTATTTCATCCCAGGCAAGAGTCTCTCTCGCAGAGACAAGCTGGATATGCTTTCTGCTCGTATACAGAGGGATATTTGGAGGCAGACAGGGATCTACTCTACGGTGGGTATGTCCAATGCCAATCCCTTACTGGCCAAGTTGGCTCTGGATAATGAGGCCAAGCACACTCCGACCATGAGGGCCAACTGGTCTTACCAGGATGTGGAAGAGAAGGTTTGGGCCATTCCCAAGATGACGGACTTTTGGGGGATTGGCAGACGGATGGAGAAACGCTTGCATGCTCTGGGGATTTTTTCCATCAGAGAATTGGCCACCAGTAATCCAGACCAGCTACAGAAAGCTCTAGGTCAGGCTGGCCTGCGTTTGTGGTTTCATGCTAACGGGATTGATGAGAGCAATGTTCACAGGCCCTATAAAGCCAAGTCTCAGGGATTAGGCAATTCTCAAATCTTGCCGAGAGACTACGTGAAGCTACGGGATATCGAAATTATTCTTCGAGAAATGGCGGAGCAGGTGGCTATTAGGCTGAGAAGGGCGGGCAAGAAAACAACCCTTGTCTCTATCTATGTTGGTTTCTCTAAGCAGGAGGTCAGGTCGTCTATTCACACACAAATGAAGGTCGAACCGACCAATAATACAGCTGTCTTAACGGATTATGTTTTGAAGCTATTTCATAACAAATACACTTCTGGAGCGGTCAGAAGTGTCGGAGTCAACTATTCAGGATTTGTGGACGAGCCCTTTGGCTTGATCTCTCTCTTCGATGATGTTGACAAGTTAGAAAAAGAAGAAAGGCTCCAGACGGCTATTGATGCCATTCGGGAACAATTTGGTTTTACCTCCCTTTTAAAGGCCAATGCACTGGAAGAAGCCTCTAGGAGTCTTGCCAGAAGCAAGCTGATTGGGGGACATTCTGCTGGAGGATTAGATGGACTAAAATGATTGATCGTTCTTATTTACCCTTTCAATCTGCGCGTGACTATCAAGATCCAGGGATGCAGAAGTGGATGGGCTTTTTCCTCTCAGAGCATACTAGTTCACTCGGTGAAGAGAAAAATCGGGTTGCTTTTTCGACGAGTTTGAATTCCGTTGAGAAGCTACTCTTGCTTTCACAGCTTTATGTCGGGCAACTAAAGGGATGCTTTGTTGTCAAGGGAAAGAAACAGAAAGCCACTATCGTCGGCGAGGTGAGCGAATTATCATCTCAAACTCTATCTATTAGGACCAATGAGGGCTATAGGCTGGTAGAGCTAGCAGATGTCCTCGAAATTCGACTGTGGGAGGAGGGAGTTTATGACTAGAAAAGAGTTGTATGAAAACAAACTGCAGATGGATTATTTTTCAGAAGCCTATATTCGTTTTGAAGAGGATTTTCAAAAATACTCTGCCATGAATGTGCCACTGACTTTTTTGATCGATGACATTCTACGCACCATGGCGATGAATCAGAAAAACTACTTTGTCTTAAACAAGGAAAATGCCAAGGATGGGCGGGAGCATCGCTTTTACTTTAGGGTGGTGACAGAAAAAGAGTGCCCCAGAAATCGAACCTATGCATACGCTGGACTCAAAAATAGTAGTCAGTGACTAGGTGTGGAAGAGGGAAGTTTGATTTAGGAAAGATGGCTTGTGAACGTCAGAAAATCTCATGGTATTGGAATTCGAAACACCATCCTATATCTGTGGAGTTTTTGCAGAACTTATGATGGTAGTTCTGATGAGATAAGACCAGGGGCACTCTCTTTTTTAGATGAGCGTTTATTTGAAAACGTGGTTGGATTTGAGAACACCTATTCTCAATGATCATCTTACTTTATAGATTCATACCAAAACATCCATGTGTATTTGTGGATGTTTTTTTATTTTATAGATAGAAAAAGAGAAGACCAAATGGTCTTCTCAACGGGGGAACTGAATAATTAGAAAGAATCAATCAAAGAGGGTTATTAGTCTTTGAAATTCTTTTGGAAGATGAGGAGAGATAAGATAGAAGTAATGGCTGCCAAGAAGAGGAAGGCAGTTGTTTCTTGTTCCCCAGTTGCAGGGAGTTCTCTTTCCTTGTCTTCTTTGATTGTAGCTGTAACAGGAGCTTTTTCATCTTTTGATGGTGAATTGTCTGTTACGGCTGGAGCAGGTTTTTCAGTCTCTCTTGGTAGAACATACTCAGGAAGAGTCACAACTGGTGGTGCCTCTGTTCCAACTGAGCTTTGTTTGCTACCTACCTCAATCACTCGATCTTGAGCTGGGGTTGCTTCTGTTTGGAGAACCTTACGATTGTCGCCGTCCACTTCAACATACTCAACTAAGAGACCGTCTTTTCCTTCTGATAGAACTTGCTCTTTTCCTTTGTCTAATTGTGGGTTTTCGCGACGGATAGTCTTGAACGGTACTACCTTATTGACGATTTCCAAGCTTGGAAGTGTAAAGACAAGGTCTTTAACCCCTTCCTCAGGACTTGAAGAAGTAATTGGTTTCTCAGGCTCAGCAGGTTTTTCAGGCTGAGCCGGTTTCTCAGGTTGAGCAGGTTTTTCAGGCTCAGCTGGTTTTTCAGGCTCAGCTGGTTTTTCAGGCTCAGCTGGTTTTTCAGGCTCAGCTGGTTTTTCAGGTTCAGCTGGTTTTTCAGGTTCAGCTGGTTTTTCCGGTTGCGCCGGATTTTCCGGTTGCGCCGGATTTTCCGGTTGCGCCGGTTTTTCCGGTTGAGTAGGTTTTTCAGGCTGAACTGGCTTTTCAGGCTGAGCTGGTTTTTCAGGCTCAGCCGGATTTTCCGGTTGCGCCGGTTTCTCAGGTTGAGTAGGTTTCTCAGGTTGAGCAGGCTTTTCCGGTTGCGCCGGTTTTTCAGGCTCAGCCGGTTTTTCCGGTTGCGCCGGTTTTTCTGGTTGAGCAGGCTTTTCAGGCTGAGCTGGACTTTCCGGTTGCGCCGGTTTTTCAGGCTCAGCAGGCTTTTCAGGCTGAACTGGTTTCTCAGGCTGCGCTGGTTTCTCAGGCTGAGCAGGCTTTTCAGGTTGAACTGGAGTTTCCGGTTGCGCCGGTTTTTCCGGTTGAGCAGGTTTTTCCGGTTGAACTGGATTCTCAGGTTGAGTTGGTTGTTCCGGTTGCGCTGGCTTTTCAGGCTGAGCCGGAGTTTCCGGTTGAGTTGGTTTTTCAGGCTGAGCTGGCTTTTCAGGCTGAGCAGGTTTTTCCGGTTGAACTGGATTCTCAGGTTGAGTCGGATTTTCAGGCTGAACTGGTTTTTCAGGTTCAGCAGGTTTCTCAGGCTGAGCCGCTTCGAGTTTGTTGATTTGTTCGAGAGCGGTTTCTAGTGCTTGATTGACTGCTTCCTGAGTTTTAGCTTCTTGGATTGCAGCAATGGCTTGGTCAGCAATTTCTAATAATTTCTTTTTAGCTTCCTTGTTGGATCCAAGCTCAGCGACTTTTTTCTCGATAGCTTTTGTCAAGCTGTCCATAGCCTTATCGTACTCAATTTCCGGTTGTTTTGGTTCAGCTGGTTGCTCAGGCTGGTCAGGTTTCTCAGGTTCTTCTGGCTGTTCCGGTTGCTCTGGACTAGGCTCCTCTTGGCCTCTTTGATAGTTCTCATCCTTGGATAGGATATCTTGTAGGGCACTGACCGTCAACATGACATCTTGAACATCCACTGCATCAGCACTGAGTTGGTTTCTCAATTTTTCTAGATTTGCTTGGAAAGCTTGGCGTGCAGTAGCCGTATTTTTCAAGCCTGCTGGATCAAAGTTGGACAGATCGTCTTTCCATTTAGAGATAGACTGGATGATATCTGCCTTGCTGTAGAGTTCGCTACCTTCGCCACGAGTGATAAATTGGTCCACTTGAATACCGATATTTTGAGACAAATCGTTTCGATCAGGATCTAGTTGAAGGGTGACTGCGTGCAAGTTTTCGTCCAGACCTTTTAGGCTAACCAGAGTTTGATTGCCTTGGCGTTGGGCTGCACGACCGCTAAAGTATTTCTTACCATCAATAGTTGAAGCATTTCCCATGCCATCTTGGTAAGGAACTTCTTTGCCATCTAGGAAGACTTTGTAGATACCATGATTTGGATCGACATAGCCCTTGATATCAAGTCCAGTACCGTAGAAGTAGGCTGTGACAGTTGTCTTTTTCTTTTGCTCATCAGTTAAGCGACCAAAGGAAGCCCAAGACTCCGTTTTTTGGTACTTGTCTGCCGAATTGGTTTCATGGTGCCAGCCAGAACTATAATCCAACTGACTAGCTTGGTCATCATAGCTTGTTTGGTCCTTGATCAGCAATTCGGCTTTCATCACTTGGATGGTTGCATCGGTAGCGAAACCGAGCAGGGCACCATCAGTGACAGAAGTGAGCTTGGCTTTGAAGTCAAAGACAGAGTCGGCTTGTTCTGTAAAGTCAATCGTTGGGATGGTAACAGTCTTTTCTGTTTCTCCGTCTTTAAAGGTCACATCTTGAGTTGTATCTTGGTAAACTTTACCGTGAACTCCAGTTCCAGGTTCTGTGATGAAGCGAACAGTAGCAGCTCCCTTGCTTCCACCAACACGTTTAATCTTAACAGTGACGGGTTTTCCTTTTTCGACTTCGTAGTTAGTAGACTCGAGTTCAAACATCCCTTTGCTATCATTGTTTAGGGTGTAGATTCCTTCTGTAGCAATTGGTTCGCCTGTTTTGTTTACAAGAGTAATAGTATGTTGGCCAGGTGCTAAATCGCCTGTCTCGAAGACTTTTTGGCTACGTTTACGGCTAGCATTCTTAGTTTGGACATCGGCAACCTTTTGACCATCAACGTAGACGGACATTTCTCCATGACCTGGATCGACCGTAGAGACGACATAGGCCTTGGTTCCTGTGAAGGTATAGCTTACTTTGGCATCTTTTTTGTTGGTCCACATAGAAGTGCCACGAACACCTTCAGATTCATTGTACCAAGTTGTTCCAGCTGTATCCGCAGTTGTGTTTGAGTGGTATTCAAGTCCAAGAGGGTAACCATCTGTCTTTTCAATGCTGCTTGGTGTCTTGTAGACTGAGAGGTTGGTCAAGATTGGAGTTGCTTGAGCACCAGTGATGGTTACACGAATTTTTTGTGCCTCTACAGGCTTGCCTTGAATCAAGCGACGGTAACCAACGGTCGAACCTTCACCGTAAGTCACCCAGCGTCCGTTGATTTCGACTTCAATCTTGAAACCAGAGATACGTTGACCTTTGGCGATATCTTCCTTGAGTTCAACGACGTCAAAGCGTCTCTTTTGGCCCAAATCGACTGTAAAGCTACCAGTTGTGGCATCATTTGAGAGCGCCCAGCTGGTGTCATCTTTACCGTCTGTGAGGTGGCTTTCTTTGTAGAGGTGGTTTTGACGAGTAGAACTTGCTGTTACAGTGGCACCTTTGGCAAAGTCAGTGGCATACATTTGGTCTAGGGTTGCTTTGAACTCCTTCAAGCGAGCCACATCTGCATCGGCGAATTTTCCTTCTTTATTTGGTGGAATATTGAGAAGGAGTGGCGTTCCACGACCAACGGACTTGAAGTAGATGTCCATCAACTCTTTGAGTGATTTTGGCTGTTGGTTGTCATGATAGAACCAGCCTGAACGGATCGAAACGTCAGCTTCCCCTACAGAGTACATATCACCATCTGGGTCACCATGGTTGAGGTATTCGTTTTTCACATCGTCTGTGATGTTGGCTCTTTTAACTTTATGCCATACAGGGTCCCCTGCGATTCCCCGTTCATTTCCGATCCAGCGAACGCTTGTCGGTTGAGCAGAGAAGATAGCAATATCTCCTTCAGCTTCTTTGATGTATTTGAACCATTCATCAAAGGTATAGGTTACTTTTTGGGCACCGCTACCACGCGCACCGTCCATCCAAACCTCGATAAACTTCCCTTTATTACCGTATTTCGGATTACCAAGGATTTCTTTCAGTTGGTTGAGGTAGTATTGGTTGTATTCTTTTTCAGTTGCAACATGGTATTTTGGATGGTTGGCATCCCATGGTGACAAGTAAACACCCATATTCATGTCATACTTGCTAGCAGACTTGGAAACTTCTTCGAGAAGGTCACCCTTTCCATCTTTCCATGGGCTAGCAGCTACGGTATGATTCGTATACTTAGAAGGGTAAGCAACGAAACCGTCGTGGTGTTTAACAACCATAATGGTTCGTTTGAAGCCAGTTTCCTTCAGGGTGCGAATCCATTGGTCTGTATCCAAGTTGGTTGGATTGAAGTATCGGGGGTCTTCTTTCCCATTTCCCCATTCAGAATTGGTATAAGTGTTCATTCCGTAGTGGATGAAGGCTGCCAATTCTTCCTTGTGGTAATCGAGTTGAGCCTTGCTTGGAAGAGGTCCATGATTGCCAATCTCAGTTTCTTTATCTTCTGGATGAGCGACTGGTGGAATCGGTGTTGTTGGATTAGCTGTATCAGCGACTGGCTCGTATTCAAAGACGACCTCATTCACTCCTTTTTGCTGGATAGTTGCTTCCAAACTAGCTTTTACTGGACGGTAGCCAGCAATGTCTTTTGCATGGAAGGTGTTGACAAAGGAAACATCATACTCTTGACCGTCATTGTTATCAACTGTCGTTTCCGCTAGTTCAGTAGTTGTTCCTTTTTGACGGTAGTAAACTTTGAAGGAACCTTTATTGACTTTATAGACTACCTTGATGACACGGGTTCCAGGAGCTGTCTTGCTAACGACATTGTGGTTCCACTCATCTTTTAGTTGCTTCTGAATCTCAACTCCATCAATGGAAACAATCTGGTATTTTTCTAGATTTTGCTTGTAGAATTCGGTTGGAGTGATTGCTTTCTTGAAATCATAGTCAAAGCCAGTTCCCACTTCTGTTTTATCTAAGAAAGTATCATTTTCTTTGACTGTATTGCCTGCTTCATCCACGTGCTGGATAACGACACGTCCGTAATCAATTCCCTTGACTAGAGTAGCGACACCGCTCTCATCAAAGGAGTACTGATTTTCTCCGATGACAGCTGTCTTATTTCTGAGCATTTCACCTTCGGGTGTAAAGTAGTAGCGTTTGCCATTATCACCTTGATACCAGCCCTTGACACCATATTTGTCAATAATATCTTTGACCCATTTGAGTTGTTCAGGAGAGAGGACAAGTCCGCCACCAAAGCGGTCTTTCTCAGGGACACCGTTGTCAACAGTTCCGTGTTGGTGTACGCCGATGACTTTTCCATCACCATTGATAATTCCACCACCAGATAAACCAGACACAGAAGTTGTTTGATAAGTGATGCCAGTAGCTCCTTTGTCATCATAAGGATCAACGGATTTTACCTTGCCGTCAGCTTTATAGAGTTGTCCAGCTACGATAGGCTGTTTGAGTTCTTTTGAGCTTGAGTCAGTTGGATAACCAATCGTGCTGACAGGGTCCCCTGCTTTGTAAGTCTTATGCTCAGCGAGTGGTACAAAAGTTGCTGCTTTATTTGGGCTTGCAATTTGTACAGGGACAGGTGCAACAACTGCTGCCAAGTCATTCTGATATCCTTTGCTAAACTCTTCTTTATTCCAGAAGTGGATATCTTTCTCTTGAAAGAGCGTGGTATTTCCTGAATTTGGCTGAGAATTCTTAACGGGAGCGTTGGATCCTAGATTGTAATAGAAGCGCGCAGAATCTCCGCCGCGAACATGGCCTTCTTTATCTAAAAAGTTATGAGCAACTGTCAAGAAAACGTTAGGCGCAACAAAAATACCAGACCCAGAAACGATGTATCGTTGAGCTCCACCATTATAAATGCTGTAGACCATAGTGGCAGCAGTTGCGGGTTGTCCCTCGTAGTTGATATGTTTGAGGTCTTGTCCACCGTTAATGATGGCACGGTTTCCGTTCTCAGTTTCCTTTGGAGCTTCTTCCTTCTCCTTTAGAATGCTCTTAGTTTCTACTTTTGGACTAGCTTTCTGGTCAACGATAGTCTTTGTGTCGAGTTCTTTGACAGGTGTGTCTGGATAGGCACGGTCCTGAATGTCTTCAGGGAGCAAGTCAGCACTGTTGGTATCGGCGGCAGGTGTTTCTTGTTTTTCAGTTTCTACACGACCTTCTTCTTTGACTGGCTCAGCCTTGTTCTCTTCTATATCTACGACTTGTTTGATTTGCTGATCTAAATTGGATGTCGTGGCAGGAGACGTTTCGTCTGCACGCACGGATCCAGAAGCAAAAAATGCCAGTCCCACGATGACAGAGGCCACACCTACAGTCAACTTTCGAATACTAAACGTTTGCCCTTTTTCAAAAAGGTATCGATTCATAATATACTCCTAGTTTTTAGAAAGGCAGTCAGCTACTGCCAGAGCCCAAGTCTGACTTGGTTACAACTTGATTTAAGGATAAAAACTCTCTGATAATTTGTAAGCCACCTTACCTCCTGCGCATAAAGCGCTTTCATTTTAAGATAAAAAAATTTAAAAGGTCATTTCTCCCTTAAAATGACTAAAAATTTTTAATATAACAAATATACTAAATTAATGAAAGAATTGCAATAGCAAAAAGCAAAAAAATAAATATAAATTAAAGAAAATCAGTTACTTTTTAAAGAAAAAACGCATCCTTTCATGGCTCAAAGTAAATGAAAGGATACGTTTTAAAAAGAAATTAGAGTATTTTTTGAAGAGACTCTTGGATGGTTTTGGGGTCTGTTTTGGAAGAGAAGCGCTCAAGGACTTGCCCATCTCGGCCAATGAGAAACTTAGCAAAATTCCATTCGATTCGTTTTCCTAGCGGACCAGCTTTCTGGTTTTTTAGCCAAATATAAAGAGGATCTGCTTCCTTGCCGTTGACCTTGATCTTGGCAAAACGAGGGAAAGTGGTCTGATAGTGTAGGCTGCAGAAGCTATTGATTTCCTCTGCGCTGCCGGGTGCTTGTCCCATAAACTGGTTACAAGGGAAATCTAAGATTTCAAAGCCCTGATCTTGATAGCGTTCATAGAGTTCTTGAAGCCCTTGGTACTGGGGCGTTAAACCACATCCAGTAGCAGTGTTGACAATCAAGAGAACGTTGCCACGATAGCTATCCAAGGGAGTTGCTTGGTTGTTTTGGTTCAAAACGGAAAAATCATATACACTTGTCATTTTTCTATATTCTCCTTATGCATTCCTGATTCAGAGTGTTTCATCTCGTGTTCCGATAAAAAGGCGTAGGTCATGGTTCCAAAGATGGCACCAATTCCCAATCCCAAGACTAGTAAAGGGAGCGTTTTATCGAACTGGGAGAGATTGTCCCAAAAGGTATCGAGGGGAAGATGCTGAACAAAGAGTTTGTGAAAGATTAGTAAGAGGAATAGGCCAAGCTGAATGCTGAGGAATACACCCCAACTACGAACTTTGATTTGGCTTTTGCTGTATCTTTTGTGATGGATTTCGGACGGGTCATCCTTGTCGAAATGTAAGTTGTGAACTGCTAGTCTCGCCCTAGATGCGAGGACGAAGATAAGTCCAAAATAGAGGTAAGGCATGGCATCTCGAACCAACTCTATGAAGCGTCCAAATAGGAGATAGAACAAGAAGAGTAGGAGGGAGGAGTAAACGATTTGGATCAAGGCACGGGCACAAGCCTTGTAAATCATCTCTTGACGGCATTCATCAAAAGGCCCTTGTATGTGAAAGAATAGTTTGAGTAAGCGAGTGGTGAAATCTTCTTTTTTCATGGGAGTAACCTCCTAAATGAGCGATTTTTGATTGACTTCTTTAAAGAGTTGATAGAGAGTATAGAAGTAAACCAAACTAAAAATGATACAGATTATTAAAAATACCAGGTATCTCCAATCCATAGGATTTGTTAAAAGTTGTGGAAAGGATACGAGGGTAAAACAGAGAGATGCGTTTAGAAGACGTATTTTTTTTGATTGGATTTCCTGAAATTTCTGTCCCTTGTTCAATACAGGAAGGAATAAAAGAAAGATAATCAAGAAAGGATGCTCAATATGTTCAGAAAGTAGGAAAAAGGTAATAAAGATACTGATAAAAACATGACTGATCAGTAGTCTTGCTAGTGATTTCATAAGGCGCCTCCTAGTCGTCGTCCTGGTCTTTTTTGGATTTTGCAATGCGACGGGAGATGAGAATCTGTATAACCACTCCGAAGAAGATAGAACCGAGAATACTCGTTAAAGCATTTCTTATAGTGAGAAGAGAATGAAAATAGTCCTGATCTTCACCCACAAGTATATGGAGAAGAGGGGTTATAAAAAACATCCATAGACCAAAGAACACACCCGCTTTAAGACCAGGATAGTGTAGTTGCTTACTTTCTTTCTCACTCAGCATATCTGGTTCAATAGTTGTAATCCCTGTTTTTTGCATTTGGTAGGTGAGATATCCAGCAACGATGAGGGCAATCACTAAAATCAGAGGAGGATAGACTAGAGCCACTAGTTGAGGATACTTATAGGCCAGAACGAGCGGAATAAGATTGCCGAAAATCATCAGATAAAATAGGAAGATAAAGACTTGGTTACCTATACGGTCTGCCTCGCGTCTTTTGTGTTCGTCAAGGGGACCAGAAATACCGTATATGCGTTTGATGAGTCTTTCAGTGAGAGTTTCTTTTTTCATTTGTTTGCTCCTTTTTTAAAAATCGTCTTCCCAAAAGAGGCTATTGAGGTCAGTTTGGAGACTGCGGGCGAGATTGAGACAGAGTTCCAGAGTTGGATTGTACTTGTCATTTTCAATCATGTTGATGGTCTGTCTCGAGACACCGATATCTTTGGCGAGCTCGAGCTGGGAAATGCCCAGTTCCTTGCGAAATTCTTTGACACGGTTCATCTGTTCTCCTTTCTGATTTATGTCGTATATATTTGACTATATTATATTCTTTCGAGAGGGACGTGTCAAGTATATATGACATTTTTTTGAGAATTTTTTTCGAAGGTCTCTAGTTTTGTCTGACAAGTGCAAGCTGGTCAGATTTGTGGTAAAATAGATAAGATATGACAAAAGAATTTCATCATGTAACGGTCTTGCTTCATGAAACGATTGATATGCTTGACGTGAAACCTGACGGTATCTACGTTGATGCGACCTTGGGTGGAGCAGGGCATAGCGAGTATTTATTAAGTAAATTGAGCGAAAAAGGACATCTCTATGCCTTTGACCAGGACCAGAATGCTATTGACAATGCGCAAAAACGTTTGGCCCCCTATATCGAAAAAGGGATGGTGACTTTTATCAAAGATAATTTCCGTCATTTGCAGGCACGTTTACAGGAGGCTGGTGTCCGGGAAATTGATGGAATTTGTTATGACTTGGGAGTGTCCAGTCCTCAGCTAGATCAGCGTGAGCGTGGTTTTTCATATAAAAAGGATGCGCCACTGGATATGCGCATGAATCAGGAAGCTAGTCTGACGGCCTATGAGGTGGTCAATCATTATGACTATCATGACTTGGTTCGAATCTTTTTCAAGTATGGTGAGGATAAGTTTTCTAAACAGATTGCCCGCAAGATTGAGCAAGCGCGTGAGGTGAAACCAATCGAGACGACGACTGAGTTGGCAGAGATTATCAAGTCTGCCAAGCCTGCCAAGGAACTCAAGAAGAAGGGCCACCCTGCCAAGCAGATTTTTCAGGCTATCCGAATCGAAGTCAATGATGAGCTGGGCGCAGCTGATGAGTCTATCCAGCAGGCCATGGACATGCTGACTCTAGATGGTAGAATCTCAGTCATTACCTTCCATTCGCTGGAAGACCGCTTGACTAAACAACTGTTCAAGGAGGCTTCAACAGTGGAAGTTCCGAAAGGCTTGCCCTTCATTCCAGACGATCTTAAGCCTAAGATGGAATTGGTATCCCGTAAGCCAATCTTGCCAAGTGCCGAAGAGCTAGAAGCCAACAACCGTTCGCATTCAGCCAAGTTGCGCGTGGCCAGAAAAATTCACAAGTAAGAGGAAAAACATGGCAGAAAGAATCGAAAAAACAAGCCAGTTATTGCAAACGAAGTTTAAAGGTTTTTCACGTGTGGAAAAGGCCTTCTATGTTTCGATTGCTGCAACAATGATTATCCTGGCAATTAGCGTTGTGTTTATGCAGACCAAGCTATTACAAGTTCAGAATGAATTAACTAAGGTCAATGCTCAAATCGAAGAAAAGAAAACAGAGCTAGACGATGCCAAGCAAGAGGTCAATGAATTGATTCGTTCAGAACGTTTGAAAGAGATTGCAAACTCTAAGGATTTGCAGTTGAATAACGAAAATATCCGAGCAGCGGAGTAAGAAATGAAACAGTGGAAAGAAAAAATCATCCGTTATGCCGTTCGTAACCGTAAATCTCCAGAAGAAAACCGCCGAAGAGTAGGGAAAAGCCTGAGTTTATTGGCTGTCATACTCTTCGCTGTCTTTTTGGTCAACTTTGCGGTCATTATCGGAACGGGTAAAAAATTTGGTAAGGACTTGGTTCAAGAAGCAAACAAGGTCCATCAAACAACCAAGACGATTCCTGCAAAACGGGGAACCATCTACGATCGTAATGGAACGCCTATTGCTGAGGATGCGACTTCGTATAATATCTATGCCGTTATTGACAAGACCTACAAGTCAGCAACAGGCAAAATTCTCTATGTAGAGGATTCTCAATTTAATAAGGTAGCTGAGATTTTCCATAAATACCTAGATATGGAAGAGTCTTATGTCAAAGAACAGCTTTCTCAACCAGATCTAAAACAGGTATCCTTTGGTACCAAGGGAAATGGGATCACCTATGCCAATATGATGGCTATTAAAAATGACCTAAAAACTGCTGGCGTTGAGGGGATTGACTTTACAACTAGCCCTAACCGCAGTTATCCCAATGGACAGTTTGCTTCTTCCTTTATCGGTTTAGCGCAACTCCATGAAAATGAGGATGGCACCAAACGTTTGATTGGGACATCTGGATTGGAGAGTTCTTTAAATAACATTCTGGCGGGTACAGATGGGATCATCACCTATGAGAAAGATCGTCTGGGAAATATTGTTCCGGGTACAGATCAGGCTTCCCAACAAACGGTAGATGGAAAAGATGTCTACACAACCCTTTCTAGTCCCTTGCAATCCTTTATGGAAACCCAGATGGATGCCTTTCAGGAAAAGGTAAAAGGCAAGTACATGACGGCGACCTTGGTCAGTGCCAAAACAGGGGAAATTCTCGCAACAACGCAACGACCAACCTTTGATGCCGATACTAAGGAAGGAATCACTAAGGACTTTGTTTGGCGTGATATTCTTTATCAAAGTAACTATGAACCAGGATCAGCCATGAAGGTCATGACGTTAGCTTCTTCTATTGATAACAATACCTTCCCAGGTGGAGAATACTTCAATAGCAGTGAATTAAAAATAGCGGATGCGACGATTCGAGATTGGGATGTTAATGATGGTTTGACTACTGGTGGGATGATGACTTTCTCACAAGGTTTCGCTCACTCCAGTAATGTTGGAATGAGTCTACTTGAACAAAAAATGGGAGATGCTACTTGGTTGGATTATCTCAATCGCTTTAAGTTTGGGGTGCCGACGCGTTTTGGTCTGACTGATGAGTATTCAGGTCAATTGCCTGCAGATAATATTGTTAATATTGCCATGAGTGCATTTGGTCAGGGGATTTCTGTAACGCAGACCCAGATGCTACGTGCTTTTACAGCCATTGCCAACGATGGGGTTATGTTGGAGCCAAAATTTATCAGCGCCCTCTATGACCCAAATGACCAGTCTGTCCGTAAGTCTCAAAAGGAAATCGTCGGAAATCCTGTATCAAAAGCGGCAGCATCCTCTACTCGGGATCACATGGTCATGGTCGGAACAGATCCTGTCTATGGTACCATGTACAACCATAGCACAGGAAAGCCTAATGTCAATGTTCCAGGTCAGAATGTTGCCCTCAAATCAGGAACTGCTCAGATTGCTGATGAGAAGAATGGGGGCTACCTAACAGGTGAAACCAACTATATCTTCTCCGTTGTGTCGATGCATCCTGCTGAGAATCCTGACTTTATTCTCTATGTAACGGTGCAACAGCCAGAGCATTATTCAGGTGTTCAGCTGGGAGAGTTTGCCAACCCAATCCTTGAGCGAGCTTCTGCCATGAAAGAATCCCTCAATCTTCAGTCAACTGCCAAGAACTTGGATCAGGTCAGCAAGACGACAAGCTATGCTATGCCGGCTACCAAAGACTTTACTCCGGGTGACCTAGCAGAAGAATTGCGCCGAAACCTGGTCCAACCAATTGTTATCGGAACAGGAACCAAGATCAAGGAACTCTCGGTTTCTGAAGGAGATAATTTGGAAGCCAATCAGCAGATCTTGATCCTGTCAGATAAGGTCGAAGAAATGCCTGATATGTACGGCTGGACAGATGAAAATGTGCAAACATTTGCTAAATGGCTGAATATAGAAGTCGAGTGGGAAGGTAGTGGCAAAACGGTCAAGAAACAAAGTGTCCGTGCCAATACAGCCCTCAAAGACATTAAAAAAATGAAAGTAACTTTAGGAGATTAAGATGATTAGTTCCATTAGTGCTGGAATTCTAGCCTTTCTATTGACCTTGATTGGCATTCCAGCCTTTATCCGATTTTATCGAAAAGCACAGATTACGGGTCAGCAGATGCACGAGGATGTCAAACAACACCAAGCTAAAGCTGGGACTCCAACCATGGGAGGTCTTGTCTTCCTTATCGTTGCAGTAGTTGTGAGCTTTCTTGTCGCTCTCTTTACCCAACAATTGACCAACAATGTAGGCATGATTTTGTTTATCTTGGTGTTGTATGGTTTGGTAGGTTTTCTGGATGATTTCCTCAAGGTCTTTCGTAAGATCAACGAAGGCTTGAATCCTAAGCAAAAGCTTGCTCTCCAGCTCCTTGGAGGAGTGATTTTCTACCTCTTTTATGAGCGTGGTGGCGACATGCTTTCAGTCTTTGGCTACCAAGTACATCTGGGTATTTTCTATATTTTCTTTGCCCTTTTCTGGCTAGTTGGCTTTTCAAATGCGGTGAATCTGACTGACGGGATCGACGGCTTAGCAAGTATTTCAGTGGTGATTAGCTTATCGGCCTACGGTGTGATTGCTTATATGCAAAATCAACTGGATATCCTTCTTGTGATTCTTGCCATGATTGGTGGTTTGCTAGGTTTCTTCGTCTTTAACCACAAACCTGCCAAGGTCTTCATGGGAGATGTAGGAAGTTTGGCTCTTGGTGGGATGCTAGCAGCAATCTCTATGGCCCTCCACCAAGAATGGACCCTTTTGTTGATTGGGATTATCTATGTCTTTGAGACAAGCTCTGTTATGATGCAGGTTACCTACTTCAAAATTAGTGGTGGAAAGCGTATTTTCCGTATGACGCCTGTTCATCACCATTTTGAACTTGGAGGATTCTCAGGCAAGGGCAATCCTTGGAGCGAGTGGAAGGTTGACTTCTTCTTTTGGGGAGTTGGGCTTCTAGCAAGTCTCTTGACCCTGGCCTTTTTATACCTACTGTAAAACTAACTTTTGATTACAAAATAAAACAGGATGAATGGGATCTTCATCCTGTTTTTGCGTGCTTAAAGGTCAGTTAGAGTCATCCTTTCTCCCTTTTAACATAAAAGTGGCTGTGAGGGCTAGGCTGAGTCCTGCTAAGAAGAGGAGTGGGTTGGACGCTTCTCCTGTTGCTGGAAGATCTTCTTTAGGAGAATGATTTCCAGTTTTAGCAAGGTTAGAACTAGCTGAAAGTTGTTCAGTCTCGTGTGCCAAGGTTTCTGCATCTGAAGTACTTGGTTTTTCCTCTGTGTTAGAGGTTGTTCCAGTAGCTTGATAGACGATAGCATAGGTACTGAAATGACTAGTGATGAATTCTACCTTTCCTTCTCGAACGGTGAAATCAAGGGCTTGTAACTCCTTGGTCGGAGTGATGTAGTAGATATTTTCTACGCTAGCTGAAATAGGCAAGCGAACCAGAACAGAGCCTTTTGGCTGCAAGCTATGATCGGTTGGATTTTTAAGCTGTAGGTCGTAAGCATCATAGGTCTTACCAAAGAGTTCTTGGGCTAGCACTCGTCGGCTTGCTAAGTGGGCAACGTCTTCCAAGTCAGTAGCTCCACCGATGATTTCGACCCCCGTCTTTTTATCTTTCAAGGTGCGCAACTGATACTCAGGTCGAGTGAGGGTTGGAGCAGCCTGATCTCCACTAGTTCCGATAGGGTCAGTGTACTCAGGTTTTTCAACAGTAGGCGCATCTTCTTGTCCTGCGGTTCCAATAGGTTCGTTGAATTGAGGGATTGTCAGAGTAGGTGGTTCTTCTTGCCCTGCTGTTCCGATAGGCTCAGTGTATTCCGGCTTTTCAACTGTAGGTGGCTCTTCTTGCCCTGCGGTTCCGATAGGCTCGGTGTATTCCGGAATTTCAACAGTTGGAGCTTCTTGTTCTCCCGCAGTTCCGATAGGATCAGTGTATTCAGGAATTGTCACTGTAGGCGGTTCCTCTTGCCCTGCGGTTCCGATAGGCTCAGTATATTCCGGAATTTCAACAGTAGGAGCTGGTTCGTCTCCCTTGCTTGTAGTTGGCTGCTTCTCGTCAACCTTTTTCTCATCTTTTTTAGTAAAGACAGCTACGACAGGACTGCTTGTGGTAGTTCCTTGAATGGCATAAGCTTCAATCGCTTTTCCAGTTTGTCGATCAGTAGCCTCAGGGATTGGGATTTGAACTTGATTGTCTTGGATTGATAGCACGGTCTGATCCCCACTTGTAACCAGATGCGTTTCGTCCACTTTGCGTAAGACTAGAGGATCTTTGACACCTGGGAAGGTCACAGCGATGGCTTCCCAGTCTCCAGATGGTAGGGTTAAGGAAATTTCTTTGTCATTTTCCTTGAGAGGAGCGATGCTTGGACTATCTATACCAATAGCAGGGGCTTTGATGATATCAAAGGAATCTAGAGAAATTTTCTTGCGACCTTCTGGTGAATCTGGATCAACACGTAATGTTAGGGTGTGCGGACAGTCAGCAAGGTTTGTAAATTCGCCAATAAAGGCTCTCTTTTCAGTTGCACCTGACGTATAGAAGTCTAGACTTGGCATTTCTTTGCCATCTAGTGTAACACGTGCTCGTCCAAGGGCAAGGCTCTTCAAACCATAAATACGAATGCCCGTACCAGTAAAGGAAATAGTTGCCTGAGCTTCTGAAGCTGCACTAGAGTCGCTGTTGTTGATGTCAGCGTATTTTTCCGTACCTCCGTAGAGTTCAGGGTCAGACCAGTCCTTAAACTGGGAACCATACTGGATGCGCGAATCACGATCATCCATTTTTTCAATCGTATTGCCTGTTCCTGCTAGGATCTTGAAGTAGTCTAATGAAATTTTCGAGCGCTCACTACCACGCCCTTTGTGCTCACGTTTAACACGAAGAGTCAATGTGTGAGGTCCGTCAGATAATCCTGTAAAGCGACCGATGAGACTACCTTTTTCAGTTGCTCCAGCAGTATGGAAATCAAGTTCGCCAACTTCTTTGCCATCAATTTTAGCAGTAGCAAGACCTAGTTCAGACGATTTTAGTCCATAGATTTCGATACCAACTCCAGTGAAAGGGATGGTGGCAGTGGTGTCTTCGTCTGTGTAGTCTCCTTTTGAAAGATCAGCAAACTTCTCAGTTCCTCCAAATAATTCTGAGTCTGCCCAGTTTCCAAAGGCAGCTCCGTACTGGATACGTCCGTCTCGATCATCCATCAATTCATTAGGAGTTTCTACAGTTGCCTGTTCAGATACTTGTGTGGAAACTTCGCCCAGCATAGCCTTGACGGTATAAGTATAGGCGAGTTGCGGATTTAGTGATCGGTCGATAAAGTGGGTTTGATTGGTTACAAATTCTCTGGTCGCAGAGGTTTGGTCAGATTCATCTTTTACTTGTCTTTGGATGACATAGTGGGTAGCACCTTCTACTTGGTTGAAGGTGAGTTCTGCAGTGACTCCATTTTGTCGAACTGCTGTCAGACTGGTTACACGACCAGGGAAATGTTCAAAGGTAATGACATCACCTTTTTGTGTTGCTAGTTGGATGCGGCCATCTTTGAGGATAGTTGCCTTGACTGGTTTGCCATTGACCTTGATCTGACTAGCTTCGATGTTTGGATAGTCTACAACCAGGTCTCCACCAACATTTGAAAGGAAGGACAAGTTTTGCAGTTTTTTATCTTTCCACTTCATGCTGACTTCAAAGTTACCACGGGCAACTAAGCCAGAAACCTGACCGTCTTTCCAAGCATCAGGAAGGGCTGGCAATGGCGCAATATAGCCTGTATGAGATTGAAGGAGCATTTCTGCCATCCCACTGGTTGCTCCAAAGTTGCCGTCGATTTGGAAAGGCGCGTGGGTATCCCAAAGGTTTTCTAGGGTTGAATACTTGAGCTGTTCAGCGAGCAAGCGATGAGCACGGTTACCGTCCAGCAGACGAGCCCAGAGGTTGATTTTATTGGCCTTAGACCAACCAGTCCCCCCATCTCCACGGTGGTTCAAGGTAGCACGCGCAGCCTCTAGATATTCAGCCTGGTCCTTGCTAAAGAGCGTACCTGGGAAGAGACCAACTAGATGGGAAACGTGGCGGTGGTGATTCTCAATCCCTTCATTGGTGAATTGAGGACTGTCCTCCTCGTACCATTCCTTGATGCGTCCCTCTTTGTTGATGTGAAGCGGTTTGAGTTTGTCAAATTTAGCCTTGACCTCTGTGACTAAGTCTTTGTCGACATTCAGATGGTTAGCAACTTCCATGTAGTCGTGGAATAGTTGCCAGACTAGCGATTGGTCAAAGGTATTTCCGATGGTGATGGTCCCGTGTTCTGGTGAGTAGGATGGAGAAGACACCCAACGGTCACTGGCCTTGTCATAGTGCAAGAAGGAGTTCCAGAACTTAGCTGTTTCCTTGAGCATTGGGTAAATCTTTTCTTTGAGATAGGTCTCATCCTTGGTAAATTTATAATAGTCATAGACATTCTGCATCATCCAAGCGTTAGCAGCTGGAGACCAACCCCAATAGTAATTCCAGCCTGGAGTAGTCCAGCCAAATGGTGTCGCCTGGGTGTGGACTAGCCAACCATTTTCTTGTCCGTCTTTGGATTCGATACCTGCGTATTCTTTAGCAGCGATACGACCATAGTAGCGCATATCGTCAATGTAATTGATCATTGGCTTGGCTGTTTCAGCAAGGTTGCCCATGTAGGCTGGCCAATAGTTCATTTGCAAATTGACATTGAGGTGGTAGTCAGCGTTCCAAGGTGGATTGTCTACGGCATTCCAGACTCCTTGGAGGTTGGCAGGAAGGGCATCTGTCCGATCACGAGATGAACTAATCAATAAATAACGTCCGTATTGGAAGAAGAGTTCTTCCAGTTTTTGCCCTTTGCTAGGGTTATAGCTTTGAAGGGCCTCTTTTGTCGTTTGAGTAGTCTTGCTTCCACCTAGATTTAGTTTAACGCGGTTAAAGAGACTTTGATAATCCTTGATATGGTCCTTTTTAAGTGTCTCGTAGTCTTTGGCCTTAGCTGCTTCGACAATCCCTTTAACTGTTTTTTCGAGGTCGATGTCTTTTCGATAGTTGGTTTTAGGATTTTGAGCAAAGTTGGTCTTGGCACTGAGTAAGAGAGTTGCGTAGCTGGCCCCTGTGACCGTTAAACTATCCTCATTAACAGTAACTTTTCCGTCCGTTTTAATTCCTAGATAGGATGAGAACTGAAGGCCATTATCTTTGACTGTACCTTTTAGTAGGATACCATTTGGGTCTGTCGTAACATGGCCACTCTTGTAGTTAGAATATTCCGATGAGTAGTCTCCGTTGGCGATTAAATCTTCTGTTAAAGTATTCCAAACAGTAAAATCAAGTTTTTTGTCCCCTTTTTGGGTCAAGTGGGTCACGGTGACATCATCAGGATAGCTGGAGAAGGTTTCACGTTTGAAGGTTGTCCCATCTTGGGTGTAAGAAGTGGTTGTAGTGGCTTCTGTGATATCCAAACCACGGTGGTAATCTGTTACCGTATCCAGACCCTTTTTCTGGTTATTGAAAACCATGGATACATCACCAAAGGCTAAATAACGTCCATATTGGGAATTGTTTGGACCAACTAGATTTCTCTCGGATAATCGTTTGGCTTTTTGGCGATCTCCGTCTTCAAGTGCCTTACGAATTTCTGCTAAAATTTTATACCGTTCCTGATAGTTTCCTCCATTATAGTCGGTACTGTCGGGACGCGGTCCACCTGACCAAAGAGTTTTTTCGTTGTATTGGATTCTCTCCTCGCCGATGAGACCAAAAACCTTAGCACCCATTTCACCATTACCAACTGGAAGGGCTTGCTTTTCCCATCCGTCATAGGAGGGAGCTGTTGGTCGATCATAGTTTAGCTGATAGTTGCTTTGTTCTGTCACAGGTAGTTCTTGTTTTTCGGTTTCCTTATTTTCATTAGGTTTTACAATAGCCTCAGTACTTGCTTGATTAGTTGTAGCAGAAGTAACATCAGCCTTAGTGGATTTTGTTTCAGAAACACTATTATCAGCTAGAACTGGTTTTGAATGGTCAATTGCTTCACTTGGCTGAGTGTTCTCAGTTGATTCAATTGTTTTCGTAACGGTATCTGTCTTGGCTGTAGTTTTCTCCAGTGTAGGGTCATTTTGCTTTACTTCAGTAGTATCAGCAGAGACGGTATGACTAGCTAGAAAAACTGCTCCAAGCAAAACAGAGGCTGTGCCGACTGTTAGCTTGCGGATGCTATAGCGACAGGATTTCTCCCAAAAGTGTTTTTTCATAAAACCCTCCTTTATTAATTAAAAGCGCTTTCATTTTTTCTTAAAAAAATATAATGCCCTATTTACAGTCTGGTATGGACCGATTTTATTCGTACCATTTTAATATAACAAATAAAAACAGAGAAAGCAAGAGATTTTCATATGAAGTTATAGTTTTATATAATGTGACTGGAAATTGGTTAAACAAGTAGTCAAAGATGCGAGTGTATAAGGAGACAATGTATTGGTATCGTCTTGAAAGCGTAAAACAAACTAGTCAGGAAAGTCACTTTGTGGTATAATATAGAAGACTCAAAAAGAAACAGGAGAAAAAGAATGGATTTACTTTTAGCAATTATCTTGATTGTGCTAGCTTTTCTAGGAGGAGCTCTTGGAGGGATGTATTTGGTTCGTAAGCAAATCGAAAAAGAATTTGCGGACAACCCACGTTTGAACGCTGAGGCAGTTCGTGCTCTCTTGAGCGCAAATGGTCAAAAACCAAGCGAAGCCAAGGTACAACAAGTTTACCACCAAATCATCCGCCAACAAAAAGCAGCCCTCGCTAACAATAAAAAGAAATAAATAGGAAAAGTCTGGGATGAAAGTTCCAGACTTCTCACTATGTTCAATAGTTCTCAAGGATAAGACTTTTTCCTTGCATTCTATTGATATTTGATTATGATTAAGAGAGAGACAGTTGACATTCTATCAAGCTGTCAGTCAGTTCCTTCAGGACAAGAAATCATAATGAACTATCAATCAGAAAAAGAAGACTAGAAAGAAGACTGTATGGATAATCGGCCAATTGGTTTTTTGGATTCGGGTGTCGGGGGCTTGACTGTTGTTCGTGAGCTCATGCGCCAGCTTCCCCATGAAGAAATCGTCTATATTGGAGATTCGGCTCGGGCGCCCTACGGCCCTCGTCCTGCTGAGCAAATTCGTGAATATACTTGGCAGTTGGTCAACTTTCTCTTGACCAAGGATGTCAAAATGATTGTCATTGCTTGTAATACTGCGACTGCGGTCGTCTGGGAAGAAATCAAGGCGAAACTAGACATTCCTGTTCTAGGTGTGATATTGCCAGGAGCTTCGGCAGCTATCAAGTCCAGTCAAGGCGGGAAAATCGGAGTGATTGGAACACCCATGACGGTACAATCAGACATCTACCGTCAAAAAATTCATGATTTGGATCCGGACTTACAGGTGGAGAGTTTGGCTTGTCCCAAGTTTGCCCCCTTGGTGGAGTCTGGGGCCCTGTCAACCAGTGTAACCAAGAAAGTCGTCTATGAAACCCTGCGTCCCTTGGTTGGGAAGGTGGATAGCCTGATTTTGGGTTGTACTCATTATCCGCTTCTCAGACCCATTATTCAAAATGTTATGGGACCAAAGGTTCAGCTCATTGATAGTGGGGCAGAGTGTGTACGGGATATCTCAGTTTTACTCAATTATTTTGAAATCAATCGTAGCCGGGACGCAGCCCCGCTTCAGCACCGATTTTACACTACAGCTAGCAGCCAAAGTTTTGCTCAAATTGGAGCAGAATGGCTGGAAAAAGAGATTCATGTGGAGCATGTAACATTATGACAAATAAAATTTATGAATACAAGGACGACCAGGACTGGTATGTCGGTGTCTGGGATGTCTATGGAGGCATCTACAGCCTCATCAAAGATCCGCTTGAGCTTGATTTTATGGATTTGGCTCGGATTTTTCGTGATGAGGAAAATGGCTTTCCGATTACGATAACAGTGATGCGCTGGTCTTCTAACTTCCGTCTGCTCTCTTTTATCGTTGAGATTTTAAATGCGGAAGCAGGACGTAACTTGGAAGTCATCCAACGTCAGGGGGCTCTGCTCTTGGTTGAAAATGGGCAACTCCTGCATGTAGAATTGCCTAAAGAAGGAGTCAATGTTCAAGCCTTCTTTGAAACTAGCAAGGTTAGAGAAACTCTGCTCATTGCGACTCGTAACGAAGGTAAGACCAAGGAATTCCGAGCTATCTTTGACAAACTAGGCTACGATGTGGAAAATCTCAATGACTATCCAGATCTGCCTGAAGTAGCAGAAACTGGCATGACCTTTGAAGAAAATGCCCGCCTTAAGGCAGAAACCATTTCCCAATTAACAGGAAAGATGGTTTTGGCAGATGATTCTGGTCTCAAAGTCGATGTCCTTGGCAGTTTGCCAGGAGTCTGGTCAGCGCGATTCGCTGGTGTAGGAGCAACTGACCGTGAAAACAACGCCAAACTCTTGCACGAATTGGCCATGGTCTTTGAACTCAAGGATCGCTCAGCCCAATTCCATACAACCCTAGTCGTAGCTAGTCCAAACAAGGAAAGCTTGGTGGTCGAAGCTGACTGGCCAGGTTATATCAACTTTGAACCCAAGGGGGAGAATGGTTTTGGTTATGATCCCCTCTTCCTTGTGGGAGAGACAGGTAAGTCAGCAGCCGAATTAACCCTTGAAGAAAAAAATAGCCAATCCCACCGTGCCTTAGCCGTTAAGAAACTTTTGGAGGTATTTCCATCATGGCAAAGCAAACCATCATTGTAATGAGTGACTCCCATGGCGATAGCTTGATTGTGGAAGAAATTCGTGACCGCTATCTGGGTAAAGTTGATGCCATTTTTCACGATGGTGACTCAGAACTCCGTCCAGACTCTCCGCTCTGGGAGGGCATCCATGTCGTCAAAGGAAACATGGACTTTTATGCTGGCTACCCAGAACGTTTGGTGACTCAACTTGGTCCGACCAAGATTATCCAGACGCATGGGCACTTGTTTGACATCAATTTCAACTTTCAAAAGTTGGACTACTGGGCTCAGGAAGAAGATGCCGATATCTGTCTTTATGGTCACTTACATGTGCCAAATGCTTGGATGGAAGGAAAGACTCTTTTTCTAAATCCAGGTTCCATCAGCCAACCGCGAGGCACTATTAGAGAATGTCTCTATGCCCGCGTGGAGATTGATGACAGCTATTTTAAAGTAGAGTTTTTGACACGTGATCATGAGATTTATCCAGGCTTGTCCAAGGAGTTTGCTCGATGATTGCCAAGGAATTTGAACTATTTTTATTGGAGCAGGAAGGAACCTTTCTCACCCCTGCAGACAATCTAGCCGCTTTGATTGATACCCATAACGCTGACCATGCAATTTTGGTATTGAGTCAAATCACCTATACCCGTATCCCAGTTGTGACCTTTGACAAACGCTTTGTCGGAACCATTGGTCTGAGGGACATTTTGGCTTATCAAATGGAGCAAGGTTTGACGGATGAGCAGATGGCAAAGACAGACATCGTCAATATGACCAAGATAGATGTGGCAGTCGTCGCTCCAGACTATAACATCACTGAAGTCCTCCATAAACTGGTGGATGAACCCTTCTTGCCAGTGGTAGATGGTGAAGGAATTTTCCAAGGAATCATCACGCGCAAGTCCATCCTCAAGGCAGTTAATGCCCTCTTGCATGACTTTAGTAAGGAATATGAGATTCGATGCAAATGAGAGATAGGATTTCAGCCTTTTTAGAGGAAAAACAGGGCTTGTCTGCCAATTCCAAGCAGTCTTATAAGTATGATTTGGAGCAATTTTTAGACATTGTTGGTGAGAGGATCTCTGAAACTAGTCTCAAGATTTACCAAGGCCTGCTAGCCAATCTAAAAATCAGCGCCCAGAAGCGAAAACTTTCGGCCTGCAACCAATTTCTCTACTTTCTCTATCGAAAAGGAGAAGTGGACAGTTTTTACCGTCTGGAATTAGCCAAACAAGCTGAAAAGAAGACTGAAAAACCAGAGATTCTAGACCTAGACTCTTTTTGGCAGGAAAGTGACTACCCAGAGGGACGCTTGCTGGCGCTTCTTATCTTGGAAATAGGGCTCTTACCAAGTGAGATTTTAGCCCTCAAGGTTGCGGATATCAATCTGGATTTTCAGGTGTTGCGAATTAACAAGGCTTCCCAACAGAGGATTGTCATCATACCCACGATTTTGACTCCAGAATTGGAACCCTTGATGGGGCAGACCTATCTCTTTGAAAGGGGAGGGAAAGCCTATTCTCGTCAATGGGCCTTTCGTCAGCTGGAGTCCTTTGTCAAGGAGAAAGGTTTCCCAGAACTATCAGCCCAAGCCCTACGGGAACAGTTCATTCTAAGACAACTAGAAAACAAGGTCGATTTGTACGAAATTGCAAAAAAATTAGGATTAAAAACAGTCCTGACCTTAGAAAAATATAGATAATGGATATTAAATTAAAAGATTTTGAAGGGCCCCTGGACCTGCTCTTGCATCTGGTTTCTAAGTACCAGATGGATATCTACGATGTGCCTATTACAGAAGTTATCGAACAGTATCTAGCCTATGTCTCAACCCTGCAGGCCATGCGTCTGGAAGTGACGGGTGAGTACATGGTCATGGCCAGTCAGCTCATGCTGATCAAGAGTCGCAAGCTCTTGCCAAAGGTAGCTGAAGTGACAGACTTAGAGGATGACCTGGAGCAGGACCTTCTCTCCCAAATCGAAGAATACCGCAAGTTCAAGCTCTTGGGTGAGCACTTGGAGGCTAAGCACCAAGATCGGGCTCAGTACTATTCCAAAGCGCCAACAGAGTTGATTTACGAGGATGCGGAGCTTGTACATGACAAGACGACCATTGACCTCTTTTTGGCTTTTTCAAATATCCTAGCCAAGAAAAAAGAGGAGTTCGCACAGAATCACACGACCATCTTGCGGGATGAGTATAAGATTGAGGACATGATGGTCATCGTAAAGGAGTCCTTGTCTGGACGAGACCAGTTGCGTTTGCAGGATTTGTTCAAGGAAGCACAGAATGTCCAAGAGGTTATTACCCTCTTTTTGGCAACCCTAGAGCTAATCAAAACCCAGGAGCTGGTCCTCGTGCAAGAGGAGAGTTTCGGAGATATCTATCTCATGGAAAAGAAGGAAGAAAGTCAAGAGGCACAAAGCTAGACTTGATAGAGAGGAAAGATGAGTACTTTAGCAGAAATAGAAGCGCTCTTGTTTGTAGCAGGTGAAGATGGGATTCGGGTCCGTCAGTTGGCTGAACTCCTATCGCTTCCCCCGACAGGTATCCAACAGAGTTTAGAAAAATTAGCCCAAAAGTATGAAAAAGACCAGGAGTCGAGCTTGTCCCTGATTGAGACAGGGGGAGCATACAGATTGGTGACCAAACCTCAATTTGCAGCGGTTTTGAAGGAATACTCCAAGGCACCCATCAATCAGAGTTTGTCTCGGGCTGCCCTTGAGACCTTGTCCATCATTGCCTATAAGCAGCCTATCACGCGGATAGAGATTGATGCTATTCGTGGGGTCAATTCGAGTGGGGCTTTGGCAAAGTTGCAGGCTTTTGATTTGATAAAGGAAGATGGGAAAAAAGAAGTGTTGGGCCGCCCTAATCTCTATGTGACTACGGATTATTTCCTAGATTACATGGGAATTAACCATTTGGAAGAACTACCAGTGATTGATGAACTTGAGATTCAAGCTCAAGAAAGCCAATTATTTGGTGAAAGGATAGAAGAAGATGAGAATCAATAAGTATATTGCCCACGCAGGTGTGGCCAGTAGGAGAAAAGCAGAAGAGCTGATCAAGCAAGGCTTGGTGACGGTCAACGGCCAAGTGGTACGTGAACTCGCAACCACCATCAAGACTGGCGATAAGGTCGAAGTTGAAGGTCAACCCATCTACAACGAAGAAAAGGTCTACTATCTGCTTAATAAACCGCGCGGAGTGATTTCCAGTGTGACAGACGACAAGGGCCGCAAGACTGTTGTCGACCTCTTGCCAAATGTCAAAGAACGCATTTATCCTGTGGGACGTTTGGACTGGGATACATCAGGTGTCTTGATTTTGACCAATGATGGGGACTTTACGGATGAGATGATTCACCCCCGTAATGAGATTGACAAGGTCTATGTCGCGCGTGTTAAAGGTGTGGCCAACAAAGAAAATCTCCGCCCCTTGACCCGTGGTCTTGAGATTGATGGCAAGAAAACCAAGCCAGCTGTCTATGAGATTCTCAAAGTGGATCCAGTCAAAAACCGCTCAGTGGTACAGTTGACCATCCATGAAGGGCGTAATCATCAGGTTAAAAAGATGTTTGAAGCCGTCGGTCTTCAAGTGGATAAGTTGTCTCGGACACGTTTTGGACACTTAGACTTGACAGGTCTTCGTCCAGGAGAATCCCGTCGCCTTAATAAAAAAGAAATCAGCCAACTACACACTATGGCTGTAACCAAGAAATAATGAAACGAATCTTAATAGCGCCTGTACGCTTTTACCAACGTTTTATCTCACCAGCCTTTCCACCTTCTTGTCGCTTTGAGCCGACTTGTTCCAACTACATGATTCAAGCCATTGAAAAGCATGGCTTCAAGGGTGTTTTGATGGGCTTGGCTCGGGTTTTGCGTTGCCACCCTTGGTCGAAAACAGGCAAGGACCTTGTCCCAGACCACTTTTCTCTCAAACGAAATCAAGAAGAAAAATAACCCAACATCATTTGATGTTGGGTTTTCTTGCTTATTTCAAAGCTTTTTGAGCGTCTTCGATCATGAGTTTAGTTGATTCAAGTCCGCCTCCGCTTAGGTACCAGAGGTCTGGTGTTAGTTGGATGATTTTACCATTTTTAGCGGCAGGAGTTTCAGCGATAAGGGCATTTTCTAGGACGCCATCGTTGCTAGAGTTGTCCCCACCGATGGCAAGGGTACGGTTGATGACAAAGAGGATGTCAGGGTTGATTTCTTTCACACTTTCAAAGCTGACTTCCTGTCCGTGGCGAGAGTCTTCAAATTGAGTATCAGTTGGTTTGAATTTCAAGGTTTGGTACAAGAAAGAGAAACGAGATTGGGCACCAAAGGCAGCCATTTTTCCTTCATTTAGGAGGATAGCAAGGGCTTTTTTGTCAGAACTTTCATTTTTAGAAGCGACTTCTTGAATGCTCTTATCCAGGTTAGCCAATTCTTCCTTGGCTTTCTGTGTACCAGTTTCACCGAAGGCGGCAGCTAATGATTCGATATTGGCCTTGGTTGAAGCCCAATAGTCTTCTTTTCCTGTTTCAAAGAGGACGGTTGGAGCGATTTCTTTGAATTTATCTACGAATTTTTGTGTACGTGGTGAAGCAATGATCAAATCTGGTTCAAGAGCGGCAATAGCTTCTAGATCAGGCTCTTTCATAGAACCAACATTCTTAACTTTTCCAGCTAAATCTTTGAGGTAAGTCGGAACCGTTTGTGTCGGCATTCCGACGATATTTTTTTCAAATCCAAGAGCACGAATGGTATCAGCAGCACCGAGGTCAAAGGTAACAATCTTTTCAGGAACTTTTGAAAGTTTGACGTCATCTAGTGAACTTTTGATGGTTACCTCTGTTTGAGCAGAGCTACTTATCTCTGTTTGCTTCGTAGTTTTAGTTGTACTACATGCACCAAGTAGGAGCAAGAAGCTGGCCGCTAGGGCAGTGAGATAAAGTTTAAGGAATGTTTTCATGATTTCTCCTTTTTAAAATGTGATAACGATGTAGGGGTCTCTTAGATAGGCTTGTTAGCTAAGAGACAGAGGTTTCTCTAACATGAGTTCTGATTGTCTAGCTATAGATACAGATCTTTTTGCCATTGATATCAGCCAGCGTGATGGGAATCTCATAGAGTTTACTGAGCAGGTCAGCCTGCATGATTTGGGCAGTCGTTCCCTTGCAAAAGACTTGACCGTCTTTAAAGGCAACAATTTCATCCGCATACTGGCTGGCCATGTTGATATCGTGGAGAACGATGATAATGGTTTTCCCTAGTTCCCCCACCAGTCGTCGAAGAATCTGCATCATGCTGACACTTTGCTTGATATCGAGGTTGTTGAGCGGTTCGTCCAGCAAGATAAAGTCTGTATCCTGGGCTAGTACCATGGCGATAAAGACACGTTGCAACTGTCCACCAGACAGACTATCGATGTAGCGGTCTTTTAAGTTGGTCAGTTCTAGATAGTCCAGAGTTTCTCGGATTTTTTCCCAGTCTTCTGTCTTCAGTCGACCACGGCTGTAGGGAAAACGTCCAAAACTGACCAGTTCTTCAACAGTCAATTTGGCTTGGTAATTGATTTTCTGCTTTAGGATAGTCAGTTCTTTGGCCAGTTCTTGCGAATTCCAACTCTCGATTTCACGGCCTTTGATACTGAGGATTCCTTGATCCTTCTTGGTCAGTCTGCTCATAATGGAGAGGAGAGTTGATTTTCCAGCACCATTTGGACCAATGAAGGCTGTCAGTTTCTGAGGACTGACTTCAAGCGAAATGTCTTGCAAAATATCCTGTTTTTGAATGGATTTATCAATGTTTTCCAGTTTCACCGACGCGCCCTCCTGTAAAGTAAGATAAAGAATAAGAAGCCACCCACACTCTCAATAATCATGCTGATGCGAATTTCCAGTGCAAAGACTCGTTCGATGAGGGCTTGCCCCAAGGTCAAACTAATAAATCCAATCAGAATGGCTACGATAAAGAGCAACTTGTGCCGATAATCTTTGACAATCAGGTAGGTAAGATTGGCCAGCATAAAGCCGAAGAAGGCCATAGGCCCTACCAAGGCAGTGGCTGTTGAGGTCAAAAGCACGATGCCCCAGAGGAGTTCCCTCTGTTCTTTTTCAACATCGAGTCCCAGTATCTGAGACGTTTCTCTTTGCAGGTGCAATACATCCAGAACGACTGCTTTTCGAAAGAAAAAGATTGTCAAGGCAAGGATGATCAGAGAACCGATAGCTAGGATGGAAGTGTTGAGATGCTGAAAGGAGGCAAAGAGACTGTTCTGCAGTTTATCGTATTCATTTGGATCCATCAGAACTTGTAGGAAGGTACTGATATTTCGAAAGAGACTTCCGAGGGCTAGACAGATCAGCAGAATGAAGACCAGATCTTGCTTCATCAGCGTCTTCAAGTAACCTTGTAAGGCGAGAAAGAAGAGGGATTGAAGCAGAAGCAAGACTAGGAATTCTAAGATTGGAGACTTTCCAAGCTGTAGAAATTTGCTTTCAAATATCAGTAGTAGGGTCTGAAGCAGAACATAGAAGGATTCGATTCCCAAAATACTAGGTGTCAGGAAACGATTTTCCGTCAGGGTTTGAAAACTGATGGTCGAAATCCCTGTCGCGATGGCTACCAAGAGATAAACAACCATCTTTTGGGAACGCAACTTCCAGGCAAAGGCAGACAGATGGGTGAAGGGCCAAAAGTAGAGGAGACAAGCCCCGATGGCCAGAATAATGAGAAGGCAGAAGAGTTTGGTATGTTTGCTTTTAAACTGCATCTTTTCGTCCCCCTCTCCATAGAAGTAGGATAAAGGCGAGGCTACCGATGATTCCTAGAAGGAGACTGACAGACAGCTCATAGGGCCGAATCAAGATTCGAGAGAGGATGTCGCAGGCCAGAACCAGATTGGCGCCGACCAGAGCGACGATGAGTTTGGTTTGGCCCAGATTATCTCCATAGCGCTTGCGGACGAGATTGGGAACGATGACCCCGAGAAATGGCAAGGCACCCACGGTAATCATGGTGACACTTGTCGTTAGCGCCACTAGAAAGAGGGCCAGCTTTTCAAGTAGGGAGTAAGAAATCCCCAAACTCTCACTGGTTTCCTTACCCAGATTCATGATGGTAAAGGTTTGGGATAATTTCCAAACGGCTATCAGGATAATGAGGCCTAAGAAGAGCCACTCATACTGATGGGTCTGAATCATGGAGAAGGAGCCCTGGGTCCAGGCCGTCATACTCTGAACCAGATTGAAACGATAGGCGATAACTTCTGTGATAGAACCGATAATCCCACTATAGATGATCCCAATTAAGGGCAACATCCACCTTTCCTTTACAGAAAAAATAGTCATAAAGGCTAGGAAGAAGAGGGTAAATAAGATGGATGAGCCAAAAGCAAAGAGCATCTTTTGGGTCAGACTAGCAGACGGAAAGACAAAGAGGCTCAACACCATTCCCAGTTTGGCGGCTTCTGTCGTTCCGACTGTACTCGGAGCAGCAAACTGATTTTGAGTAATGGTCTGCATGAGGAGTCCTGCCATGCTCATACTAGAGGCTGCAAGGAGAATACTGATGGTTCTTGGAAGACGCGACTCTTGAAAGAGAAGCCAGGTCTGTTGGTCAAAAGCAAAGAATTTTTCCCAAGAAAAATCACTGGTTCCAATGGTGATGGAGAGAAAGACTAGGAGTAGAAGTAAGCCTGTTAAAATATGAGAGAGTTTCATACCCCGTCCTTTCATGTAGATTTGGTATAAAAATACCCTTGGAGATAATGTAACACGATTTTTTTAATCTGTCAATAAATGTTCTGACAATTTAATGTAAAGTGATAGAAAAATTCCTGAAATAACATCTGCCCCTTTCTTTTATCGGAAAACAGAGTAAAAAACAATCTACTTTCCCTCTATCCTTCTCCTATAAAAAGTGGTAAAATGGATGAAAGAAAGAAGGAACTGAAATGACAACATTATTTTCAAAAATCAAAGAAGTAACAGAACTTGCTGCGATCTCAGGTCATGAAGCACCTGTCCGTGCCTATCTTCGTGATAAGTTGACACCGCACGTGGATGAAGTGGTGACAGATGGCTTGGGTGGTGTTTTCGGTATTAAACATTCAGAAGTTGCGGATGCACCACGCGTCTTAGTTGCTTCTCACATGGATGAAGTTGGTTTTATGGTCAGCGAGATTAAGCCAGACGGAACCTTCCGTGTGGTTGAAATCGGTGGCTGGAACCCTATGGTCGTTAGCAGCCAACGCTTTAAACTCTTTACTCGTGGCGGTCGTGAAATCCCTGTGATTTCAGGTTCTGTTCCTCCACATTTGACTCGTGGAACAGGTGGACCAACCATGCCAGCTATTTCAGATATTGTTTTTGATGGTGGTTTTGCGGACAAGGCTGAAGCAGAAAGTTTTGGAATCCGTCCAGGTGACACCATTGTCCCTGATAGCTCTGCTATCTTGACAGCCAATGAAAAAAATATCATCTCTAAAGCTTGGGACAACCGCTACGGTGTTCTCATGGTAAGCGAGCTTGCAGAAGCTTTGTCAGGCCAAAAACTGGGAAATGAACTCTATCTTGGTTCCAACGTCCAAGAAGAAGTTGGTCTCCGTGGCGCTCATACTTCTACAACTAAGTTTGACCCAGAAGTCTTCCTCGCAGTTGACTGCTCACCTGCTGGTGATGTTTATGGTGGCCAAGGCAAGATTGGGGATGGAACCTTGATTCGCTTCTACGATCCAGGCCATTTGCTCCTCCCAGGTATGAAGGATTTCCTTTTGACAACGGCTGAAGAAGCAGGTATCAAGTACCAATATTACTGTGGAAAAGGCGGAACAGACGCTGGGGCAGCTCATCTGAAAAATGGCGGTGTCCCATCTACAACCATCGGGGTCTGCGCTCGTTATATCCATTCACATCAAACACTTTATGCTATGGATGACTTTATTGAAGCTCAAGCCTTCTTGCAAGCTCTGGTGAAAAAATTGGATCGTTCAACGGTTGATTTGATTAAAAATTATTAAATATAAGGGAGGTGGTCAGGAGATGGTAGAACCAAACCTAGAAAGCCTTATAAGAGAACTCTATAATCATGCTCGTCAGGGCTTGAGTGAAGATTTAGTTGCTGCTCTCCTAGAGACTGCTAAAAAACTACCTACTACAAATGAGCAATTACTAGCAGTCCGACTCTCAGGACTTGTCAATCGTGAATTGCTCACTAATCCCAAACACCCAGCACCTGAATTGATCAACTTGGCGCGCTTTATCAAAAAAGAAGAGGCCAAGTACAGGGGCACTGCAGTTTCTGCTATCATGTTTGGAGAACTCTTTAAAATGCTTTGATTCCACTGTGAATCAAAGTATTTTTTTTATGCTCCAAAAGAAATTCTTAATGAGGAGACGAAAAAACCACCTAAGTAAAGGTGGCTTCTTACCTATTAAATCTGTTCAGCGATGACCTTTTCAGCTAGGTTCATAGCATGGTCAGACACACGAGTGTAGTGGGAAATGATGTCGATAAAGTTGACCCCAGCTTGTGTAGAACACTCACCCTTGTTAAGGCGTTTGATGTGGGTCTTTCTGAGAACACGTTCCATATTGTTGATTTCTTTATGGCGTTCAATCAGACTTTGAGCTTTTTCAATATCGTTATTTTCTACACTATCAAGTGCATCTTTGATAAATGCAGTAGTTTTTTGATAGATATCAGCTAATTCCTCTAGAGCAGCTTCAGAAAAATGAACATCTTTGCGTTGGAGGTAGTCTGTTAGGTTGAGCAAGCCTTCCGCGTGGTCCCCAATCCGTTCCAAATCACGAGATGAATCAAGGATGTTAGTCAACACTTCGCTTTCCTTTTGGCTCAAGGATTCGCTTGAGAGCCTGATGAGGTAACGAGTGAGTTTTTCATCAATGGTGTTGATGGCTTCCTCTGTCTTGTGCCCTTTTTCAGCTACCTTTTCATCCAAACCGATGATATAGTTATAAGAAAGGTCAAAAGCTTTTGCTGCATAGTTCCCCAAGTGCAAAAGTTCTTTTTTGGCATTTCCTAGAGCGATAGAAGGAGATTGTTGGATAAGTTGTTCGTCGAGATAAAGGGGCTCGTACTTGACAACCTCGTCTTCACCAGGGATGAGCTTGGTTACAAAGTAGGCCAAGGCTCCGATGAATGGAAATTGTACAATGGTGTTACTTACGTTAAAGGCACCGTGAGAGAAGGCGATCGTCATCTCAGGTGAGAGGTGAAGAAGTGCCTGGAAGTACTCGATCATAGCAGTGAAGGGGCCTAATAAGATTAAGCAAAGAATAGTCCCTAGAACGTTAAAGGTAACGTGGGTTGCTGCAACGCGTTTTGCAGAGACATTGGCTCCAGCTGCCGCGATGATAACGGTTAGGGTTGTCCCGATATTATCCCCGAAGAGAACTGGTAGTGAACCTTTAAGGTCGAGGAAGCCACCTGCATAGAGGCCTTGCAAAATCCCGATTGTAGCCGAAGAGGCCTGAATGAGGACGGTAATCACTGCACCAGCTACTACTCCTAAAATAGGATTTTGTCCCAAGGTTACCATATATTCCTTGAATTGTGGTAAATCTTTAAGTGGGCTCATACCGGCACTGATGAGGTTAAGGGCGTAGAAGATTCCCCCGACACCAAACAGTATGCGCCCGATATTGTTTGCTGTTCTGTTTTTTGTAAAGAAGAGGAACATGGTTCCAAGGAAAATCAAGGGTAAAGCATACTCGCCTAGTTTGAAACCGATGATAAAGGAAGTAACAGTGGTTCCGATGTTGGCTCCCATGATAATTCCGATAGCCTGTCTAAGAGTTAGAAGACTAGCGCTGACCAGCCCAACCGTAATAACTGTAACCCCTGTACTTGACTGAATCAGGGCGGTCACGACAATCCCAACTAGAACACCTAAAAAGGGATTGCTGGTGTACTTGTCAATGTAAAAACGAAGGCGATCTCCAGCAGCTTGTTGCAAACCGTCCCCCATGGTCTTGATACTGTATAAAAACAGTCCTAGACCTCCTAAAAAGTGAAATAAAATTTCCTGCCAATTAATGGACATTTCTTTTTCCTCCGAAAAATAATAACGGAATTTCTCCTATTCTATTTTAAAGGATAATAGGAAATCCCACAAGTGTTTTTCTGTTATTTTAGTAAGAAATCGCTAACTTTTTTAAATTTTTTCCTTAAATAGAGTTCTTACCTCAAGTATAAATGTCTGCAAGGATTATATCCAAATTAAACTGTTTCTTATCCTAGTTATAGTTTTTTTATCAAACGGATTGACAACGCTTTCATATAAGATAGAATGAAGATAATCCTGTTCTGATGATTGATTGTGGGAACAGTTACTTTTTTGTTCTATTAGGAGGATAAGATGAAAGATCTATTTTTTGAAAAACGTTGCCGTTACAGTATTCGTAAGTTGTCGATCGGGGCTTGTTCCTTGATGATTGGTTCAGCTCTATTTGCGAGTCCAGCTCTTGCCGAACAGGTCGCTGTCCCTGAAACAGCTAAACCAGACACCGCAGCTATCGAAAAACAATTATCGGAAACAGAGAATAAAGTAGCTGAGCAACCAATTTCAGAAAACACTCCAGCAATAACGGATTTGGTTAATGAAAAAGAAGAAGCGAAGCCAGCTCTGACAGAAACAGCTGAAAAACCAACTGATAAAGAAGGAGTCAAGCCTGAGGAAGCTCCTCAAGTGGTTGACAATAAAGCCGACAAACCAAGTTTAGCAGACGTTCCTAAAAATGAAGAGAAGAGTCTCCGACCAAAAGAAATCAAGTTTGATACTTGGGAAGATTTGCTGAAATGGGAACCTGGTGCGCGTGAGGATGATCCCATCAACCGTTCCTCAGTTGAACTTGCCAAGCGCCATAGAGGTCAGTTGATTAACGAAAAAGCAAGCAGAAGAGCTAAAGTTCAAGCACTAGCAAACACCAACTCAAAGGCCAAAGACCACGCTTCTGTCGGTGGAGAGGAATTCAAGGCCTATGCTTTTGACTATTGGCAATACTTGGATTCAATGGTCTTCTGGGAAGGCCTAGTCCCTACTCCAGATGTCATTGATGCAGGGCACCGCAACGGAGTTCCCGTTTATGGAACACTTTTCTTTAACTGGTCAAATAGCATTGCTGACCAAGAGAAATTTGCCGCTGCTTTGAAACAAGATGAGGATGGCACCTTCCCTATCGCACGAAAACTCGTCGATCTCGCTAAATACTATGGCTTTGATGGCTATTTCATCAACCAGGAGACAACGGGTGAATTGGTAGAACCTCTTGGTGAAAAAATGCGCCAGTTCATGCTCTATACAAAAGAATACGCAGCTAAAGTCAACCATCCAATCAAGTATGCTTGGTACGATGCCATGACCTACAAATATGGTCGTTACCACGAAGATGGTCTAGGCGATTACAACTACCAGTTCATGCAAAAAGAAGGTGACAGGGTCCCTGCAGATCAATTCTTTGCTAACTTCAACTGGAACAAGGAAAAGAATGACCATTCTGTAGAGATGGCTAAATGGCTAGAGCGTAGCCAATATGATGTCTTTGCAGGCTTGGAATTGCAACAAGGTGGCTCTTATAAAACAAAAGTCAAATGGGGTGCCCTCTTAGATGAAAAAGGCAAGTTGCGCTTGTCACTTGGACTTTTTGCGCCAGATACGATTACCAGTCTAGGAAAAACAGGTGAAGATTACCACAAGAACGAAGACATCTTCTTTACAGGTTACCAAGGGGATCCAACGGCTCAAAAACCAGGTGATAAAGAGTGGTATGGAATTGCTAATTTAGTTGCGGACCGCACTCCAGCAGTAGGCCGGACCTTCACTACCTCTTTTAATACAGGTCATGGTAGAAAGTGGTTTGTAGACGGCAAAGTTTCTAAGGATTCTGAGTGGAACTATCGTTCTGTTTCAGGTGTCTTGCCAACATGGCGCTGGTGGCAGACTTCGACGGGGGAAAAACTTCGTGCAGAATATGACTTTACAGATGCCTACAATGGCGGAAATTCCCTTAAATTCTCAGGTGATGTAGCTGGTAAGACGGATCAGGATGTGAATTTGTATTCTACTAAACTAGAAGTAACGGAGAAAACCAAACTTCGGGTTGCTCACAAGGGAGGAAAAGGCTCGAAAGTTTATATGGCCTTCTCTACGACTCCAGACTACAAATTTGAGGATGCAGAGGCATGGAAAGAACTGACTCTTTCTGACAACTGGACAAATGAAGAAATTGACCTTAGCTCACTAGCAGGTAAAACCATCTATGCAGTTAAACTCTTCTTCGAACATGAAGGTGCTGTAAAAGATTATCAGTTCAACCTAGGACAATTAACAATTTCAGACAATCAACAAGCCCCACAAGCACCTACAGGTCTCTCTGTGGTGAAGCAATCTCTTAAGAATGCCCAAGAAGCTGAAGCAGTGGTTCAATTTGCTGGTAACCAAGATGCGGACTTCTATGAAGTCTACGAAAAAGATGGGGATAACTGGCGTTTGTTAACAGGTTCATCTGCTTCAACCATCTACTTGCCAAAAGTTAGCCGTTCTGCTAATGCGACTGGTACAACACAAGAATTAAAAGTCGTTGCAGTTGGTAAAAATGGACTTCGTTCTGAGGCGGCGACAGCATCCTTTAACTGGGGCATGACTGTTCAGGATACAACTCTCCCAAGACCTTTGGCTGAAAATATTGTTCCAGGTGCAAAGGTTATTGATAGCACTTTCCCGAATACTGAAGGTGGAGAAGGCATCGAAGGCATGTTGAACGGTACCATTACTAGCTTGTCAGACAAGTGGTCTTCAGCTCAGTTGAGCGGTAGTGTGGATATTCGCTTGACCAAGCCACGTACTGTTGTTAGATGGGTGATGGATCATGCGGGAGCTGGTGGTGAGTCTGTTAACGATGGTTTGATGAACACCAAGGATTTTGATCTTTACTACAAGGATACAGATGGTGAGTGGAAGCTAGCTAAGGAAGTCCGTGGCAACAAAGCGCACGTTACGGATATCACTCTTGATAAACCAATCACTGCCCAAGACTGGCGTTTGCATGTCATTACATCTGATAACGGAACACCTTGGAAGGCTATTCGTATCTATAACTGGAAGATGTATGAAACCTTGGACACAGAAAGTCAAAATATTCCAATGGCTAAGGTAGCTGCTCGTTCACTTGGAAACCACCAAGTTCAACTAGGCTTCTCTGATGTTCCAGCAGGTGCGACCATCACTGTTTACGACAAGGCGAATTTACAAACACCAATTGCAACCTTGAAGACTGAAACTGGTGGCGGCCTGGCAACAGCACCATTAGCCTTTGACAAACAACCAAATCTCCTCTATTATCGTACCCAACTACCTGGCAAAGAAATCAGTAACACCTTGGCAGTAGCGATTCCACAGGATGAAAGAAAAATTAAATCTGTTAGCCTTGAAAAAGGACCTAAGAAGACAGTTTATAAAGAAGGAGAAAAACTGGACCTCAGAGGCGGAACACTCCGTGTTCAATACGAAGGGGGACAAGCCGACGAGCTGATTAACCTTACTCACTCAGGTGTGACGGTATCTGGGTACGACGCTCATCAAAAAGGGGAACAAAACCTAACACTTCAATACCTTGGTTTACCAGTGTCAGGTGATCTGAAAGTCCAAGTGACAGGACAAGATGAAGGAAAACCAAAAGAAGTAGCAGGTCTGTACATTACTAAGAAACCGAAAACGGACTATCTAGTAGGAGAGCAACTGGATCTTGCAGAAGGTCGCTTCGGAGTTCTCTATGATGATGAGACAGAAGAAACTCACAGCTTTACTGATAAAGGTGTTGAAATTACGGGATACGATGCTCAAAAGACTGGTCGTCAGACCTTGACCTTGCATTACAAGGGGCACACCACTGAGTTTGATGTCTTGGTTTCTCCAAAAGCAGCTGTCAACGATGAGTACCTCAAACAAGAAATCACTGCTGCCCAAGGCCGTCAGTCAACCCTTGCCTATACCTTCTCAAGTGAGGACAAACAAGCTGTACTAGCAGAGAAACTCAATGCAGCGAAAGCTGTTGCAGAAAACCATGATGCCAGTCAAGAAGAAGTCAACAAAGCCTTGAATGAATTGAAACAAGCTGGAGCGGACTTGGATGGAAATCAACGTTATCAAACTACTAGAGAAGAATTGGAAGGCTTGCTCGAATCCGTCCGTGAAAAAGATTCTCAGGATGAGTTGATTGCCCAAGCTGAATCTTTGTTGTCTTCACAAACACCAACTCCACAAGTTTTTGCGGACATGAAAGAAAAGTTGAATAAGAGACTAGCACCTGCAGAAGAAAGCCATCATGTTGGAAGCATGGATCCAAATGAAGTGGCTCCAACGGTTGAAGCTCTTCCTGAACTAGTTATTGAAACTGAAACAACAGCCTTTGAACGTCAGGAGCGACCAAACGCCGAGCTTCTAAAAGGACAACGCCAGCTAGTTCAAGCAGGAGCGGAAGGCCAAGTTCGTCGTCTAGTAGAAGTAGATGCCCAAGGCAAACGCACCCTTCGCTCGACTGAAGTTCTTAAGGAAGCTCTCCCAGAAATCACTGAAGTTGGTACAAAAGTCCTTTCAAGTAATCAACCATCAGAAGGAGTGAAAGATTTAGTTCTAGCAAATCCGAAACTGGAAATTGAAGAGGGGACAGTTTCCTTCGAACGTCAAGAACGACCAAATGCAAGTCTTCTAAAAGGTCAACGTCAACTTGTCCAAAAAGGAGAGGAAGGACAAATTCGTCGTCTAGTAGAAGTCGATGGTCAGGGCAAACGCACCCTTCATTCGACTGAGGTTCTCAAGGAAGCTCTCCCAGAAATCACAGAAGTTGGAACAAAAGAAGTGGCGCCAAGTCCAGATCAACCTCATGCTGATACCCTCTCTAAAGAGCAAAAGGGACTTCCAGCTACACCAAGTACAAATGCTCCAACTGCAGAAGTGCCTGTCAAAGGTGAAGCAGCAAGCAAACAACTGCCAAATACAGGAGTAGAAACAGATGCAAGTCTAGTAGCGCTTGGACTTCTTGGAGCAATGAGTGCCTATGGCTTGATTGCTAGAAAGAAAAAAGAAGACTAATCGATTTAGAATTCTTGGATTTCCTCATAAAAACTAAAAACAAGGTTTGACTGTAGATTAGTCAGACCTTGTTTTGATTATTTTATCTCGCATTGATTACTTATTTGATAAGGTTTTTCTAGATTTGATTTTAAAAAATCCTAATTTCAGTTGCAAGAAAGAACAAGAAAAGTTTAGGGTTTTGCTATCTCTTTTGCTGATTTTGTGATATAATTAACACGTATAAAAAAAGAAGGAGTCATATCTAATGGCAAAATTGACTGTTAAAGACGTTGAATTGAAAGGGAAAAAAGTTCTCGTTCGTGTTGACTTCAACGTACCTGTAAAAGATGGCGTGATTACCAACGACAACCGTATCACTGCAGCTCTTCCAACTATCAAGTACATCCTTGAACAAGGTGGACGTGCTATCCTCTTCTCTCACCTTGGCCGTGTAAAAGAAGAAGCAGACAAAGCTGGTAAATCACTTGCTCCAGTAGCTGCTGACTTGGCAGCTAAATTGGATCAAGACGTTGCTTTCCTTCCAGGTGTCACTCGTGGTGCTGAATTGGAAGCTGCGATCAACGCTCTTGAAGATGGACAAGTTCTCTTGGTTGAAAACACTCGTTTCGAAGATGTTGACGGCAAGAAAGAATCTAAAAACGATCCTGAACTTGGTAAATATTGGGCATCACTTGGAGATGGTATCTTCGTAAACGATGCATTCGGTACAGCTCACCGTGCACACGCATCTAACGTTGGTATCTCAGCAAACGTTGAAAAAGCAGTCGCTGGATTCCTTCTTGAAAACGAAATTGCCTACATCCAAGAAGCAGTTGAAGCTCCAGAACGTCCATTCGTGGCTATCCTTGGTGGTTCAAAAGTTTCAGACAAGATCGGTGTTATCGAAAACTTGCTTGAAAAAGCTGATAAAGTCCTTATCGGTGGTGGTATGACTTACACATTCTACAAAGCACAAGGTATCGAAATTGGTAACTCACTTGTAGAAGAAGACAAATTGGATGTTGCAAAAGCTCTTCTTGAAAAAGCAAACGGCAAATTGATCTTGCCAGTTGACTCAAAAGAAGCAAACGCATTTGCGGACTACACTGAAGTGAAAGACACTGAAGGTGAAGCAGTTGATCCAGGTTTCCTTGGTTTGGATATCGGTCCAAAATCTATCGCTAAATTTGACGAAGCTTTGACTGGTGCCAAAACAGTTGTATGGAACGGACCTATGGGTGTATTTGAAAACCCTGACTTCCAAGCTGGTACAATCGGTGTGATGGACGCTATCGTGAAACAACCTGGCGTGAAATCAATCATCGGTGGTGGTGACTCAGCTGCCGCAGCAATCAACCTTGGTCGCGCAGACAAGTTCTCATGGATCTCTACTGGTGGTGGAGCTTCAATGGAACTCCTTGAAGGTAAAGTTCTTCCAGGATTGGCTGCACTTACAGAAAAATAAGCTTTCTTAAATGAAACGATGAAAAGAGGAACTCTGTTTCCTCTTTTTTTATAGTCTAAATTAAAAACGCTTCCGATTGATTTTGGCTCATAAAATCAACTAAATTATGATAAAATGGAAATAGAAAGTTGAGATTATGAGTTATTTTAAAAAATATAAATTTGATAAGTCACAGTTCAAACTTGGCATGCGAACCTTTAAAACCGGCATTGCTGTTTTTCTAGTTCTCTTGATTTTTGGATTTTTTGGCTGGAAGGGACTGCAAATCGGGGCTTTGACAGCGGTCTTCAGTCTACGAGAAAGCTTTGATAAGAGTGTTCATTTTGGAACTTCGCGTATCTTAGGAAATAGCATCGGTGGTTTTTACGCCCTTGTCTTTTTCCTCTTAAACACTTTATTTCATGGAGCCTTTTGGGTAACCTTACTAGTTGTTCCGATTTGTACCATGTTAACCATTATGACAAATGTTGCCATGAACAACAAGGCAGGAGTTATTGGTGGTGTAGCGGCTATGTTAATCATTACCCTATCAATACCAAGCGGAGAAACATTTTTGTACGTGTTTGCACGTGTATTTGAAACATTTATGGGAGTTTTTGTCGCGATCCTTGTAAATTATGATATTGAGCAACTGAAACTCTTTTGGGAGAAAAAAAGAAAATAATGTTACATTTTATGACATTATTCGTTGACGTATGTCTTTTTTTAGACTATAATAGACAGGAAGAAGGAAATTGTAAATGAAGGAAAGAGAATTTCGCCGAAATATGGCTGTTTTTCCTATCGGCAGTGTTATGAAATTGACCGATCTCTCGGCGCGTCAGATTCGTTATTATGAAGATCAAGAGTTGATAAAGCCTGATCGAAACGAAGGAAACCGTCGTATGTATTCGTTGAATGACATGGATCGTCTACTTGAAATCAAAGATTATATCTCTGAAGGTCATAATATTGCTGCGATTAAGAAAAAATATGCTGAACGCGAGGCGAAGTCCAAAAAAGCCGTGAGTCAGACGGAAGTGCGTCGTGCACTTCACAATGAACTCCTCCAGCAGGGGCGCTTTGCTTCAGTACGGTCACCCTTTGGTCGCGGTTAGGCAACCGCAAGTAGTCATATATTAAGGAGAAAACCCATGCCAATCACAGCTGCAGATATTCGTCGTGAAGTCAAGGAAAAAAATGTTACCTTTATCCGTCTCATGTTTTCAGATATTCTGGGAACCATGAAAAACGTCGAAATTCCTGCTACAGATGAACAGTTAGATAAGGTCTTGTCAAACAAAGCCATGTTTGATGGCTCTTCTATTGAAGGTTTTGTACGTATCAATGAGTCAGATATGTNCNTGTACCCAGACTTGGATACATGGACAGTCTTCCCTTGGGGAGATGAAAATGGAAGTGTTGCAGGTTTGATCTGTGATGTCTATACAACAGAGGGTGAGCCATTTGCAGGTGACCCTCGTGGTAATCTGAAGCGTGCACTTCGTCATATGGAAGAAGTAGGATTCAAATCCTTCAACCTTGGGCCAGAGCCAGAATTCTTCCTATTTAAACTGGATGAAAATGGTGATCCGACTCTTGAGGTAAATGACAAGGGTGGCTACTTTGATTTGGCGCCTACTGACCTTGCGGACAATACACGTCGTGAAATCGTTAATGTCTTGACCAAAATGGGATTTGAAGTAGAAGCCAGTCACCACGAGGTTGCGGTTGGACAGCATGAGATTGACTTCAAGTACGATGAAGTTCTCCGCGCTTGTGATAAGATTCAAATCTTTAAACTCGTTGTTAAAACCATTGCTCGCAAACATGGTCTTTACGCAACCTTTATGGCAAAACCAAAATTTGGTATTGCTGGATCAGGTATGCACTGTAATATGTCCTTGTTTGATGCAGAAGGAAATAATGCCTTCTTTGATCCAAACGATCCAAAAGGAATGCAGTTGTCTGAAACGGCCTACCATTTCCTTGGTGGTTTGATTAAGCATGCTTATAACTATACTGCCATCATGAACCCAACAGTTAACTCATACAAACGTTTGGTTCCGGGATACGAAGCGCCTGTTTACATTGCTTGGGCTGGTCGTAACCGTTCGCCGCTAGTTCGTGTACCGGCTTCACGTGGTATGGGAACTCGTCTTGAGTTGCGTTCGGTGGATCCGATGGCAAATCCATATATCGCGATGGCAGTTCTTTTGGAAGTTGGTTTGCATGGTATTGAAAACAAAATCGAAGCACCAGCTCCTATCGAAGAAAATATCTACATCATGACAGCAGAAGAGCGTAGGGAAGCTGGAATCACAGACCTTCCATCAACACTTCACAACGCTTTGAAAGCTTTGACTGAGGACGAAGTAGTCAAGGCTGCCTTAGGTGAACACATCTATACGAGCTTCCTTGAAGCCAAGCGTATCGAATGGGCTAGTTATGCGACCTTTGTGTCACAATGGGAAGTTGATAATTATTTAGATCTTTACTAATATAGGAGAAAGATTGCCTGAGGGTGATCTTTTTTCTTGCGTTTTATATCGAGGTGTGATATATTTTATATAACGAATCGCGATATATCGAATTAAATAGGAGGTGTGGTTAAATGGAATTAACAGATAAGATTAGGCGTGTTTACCTTCCCATGACTGAAACGGGTTTTTATATCTTGTTTTGTCTACAGAAGGAGAATCATGGATATGGTATTACACAAAAGGTCAAGGAGATGACAGATTCCCAAGTTTCGATTAGTCCTGGGACCATGTATGGTACCTTGTCAAAGATGGAAAAGGATGGCTTGATTTCCTTTGTCCGAGAAGAGGAAAAACGTAAAATCTATCAGATCACAGACTTAGGACGAAAAGTTTTGAAGATTGAATTGAAACGTATTGAACGCCTCTATAGAAACAGTCTGGGGGAAGGATGATGGAAAAGAAGATTGTTTATAGAATTACTACCATTGCGGATTATGATAGAGAGGCTTTATACCTTGGGGAGATGCATGCTAAGGGTTGGAAACTTAAGGAAGTAAGTTATTCTAACTTAGTAGTTGCGGTTAAGTATACTTTTGAAAAGTGCCAACCGGAGCAGGTGTCTTATCAGTTAGACTTTTATCCAATGAAAAAATCAGATAGAGCCTCTTATTTACAATTATTTAAAGACTGTGGCTGGGAGCATATTACAGATTATAATGGTTTTTCCTACTTTAGAAAGCTTCATTCTGGAATTGAGTCGGATACTGAGTTTGAAATCTATAATGACGCTACTGGGAAGTTAGCCCTGGTCAAACGGATTTTAATAATGCGGATGCTTCCTATTTCGCTTCTCTTTTTAGCTCTACTACCGGTTTTCTCAAAGTTTCTCAGTGGAGGTAGTTCTTTCAGTTGGGTAATGTTTTTGATTGTTATTATGGATTGTGTTTTATTGATAGTTTTTGCAATTCAGATTTCTTATATTTTTTGGAGATTGTTCCAAAAATGGCATGAATTGTCTGATAAATGAAATAATACGTGTGTTCTATTTTGGAGGGAAAGTCGTGATAAACAAAAAGCAATTTCGGATTTTCACCGTTGTTGATTTAGACAAGGAAGAAGATTATTTGCATGAGATGCACTTGAAAGGTTGGAGATATAGAACTAATCGTTTGGGCTTTTTCTATTTTGAGCAATGCCAACCGGACGATGTCATCTACCATATCTATGATACTCGCCATCTTAAAAAGTATAAGCATGAACTGCAAAATTTTAGGAATAGAGGTTGGGAATTGATAGAAACAGGTTTTTGTTCAATTCTTCGTAAACCAACTTCTGATATACTTTCAGAGGAGAAAGTCTATATGAGTAAGGGGCTCGGATGGGAAGTGATGCGGTTTAGACTTCGTTCCTGTACAGCTGCTTTCTCGGGTGGTCTTGTTGTTTGCATGAGTCTATTTCGAGAAAACTTGTCTCAGTCTTTCTTTCTCATTTTCGTTTTATATGCTTGCTTAATTTCTTATCTAATCTATGGTTTTTTCAGACTTAAAAGGAAATACCAAGTAGATAAAAAATAAGTTTCTAGGTCCTCAGACTGATTTTTAGCACTCTTGATAAAAGAGTGCTAATTTTTTGAGTTTTTGTCTTGACATTATCTTTCAAGGGTGTATAATAGAATCATGAGTTAGCACTTGAGTGTATTGAGTGCTAATTGATCAGACAGAGAGGAGTGATGAGATGGTTACAGAGCGTCAGCAGGATATTTTAAATCTGATCATTGACATCTTTACCAAAACGCACGAACCTGTCGGATCCAAAGCTTTGCAAGAGTCTATTAACTCTAGCAGTGCAACCATTCGTAATGATATGGCGGCTTTAGAAAAGCAAGGTTTGCTTGAGAAAGCTCATACTTCCAGTGGTCGGATGCCAAGTGTTGCTGGTTTTCAGTACTATGTGAAACACTCACTGGATTTTGACCGACTGGCTGAAAATGAGGTCTATGAGATTGTCAAAGCCTTTGATCAGGAATTCTTCAAACTGGAGGATATCCTACAAGAGGCTGCTAATGTCTTGACAGACTTGAGCGGCTGTACGGTAGTAGCACTGGATGTTGAGCCGAGCAGGCAACGGTTGACAGCTTTTGATATCGTTGTTCTAGGGCAACATACAGCCTTGGCAGTATTTACCCTAGACGAGTCGCGAACGGTTACCAGTCAGTTTTTGATTCCAAGGAACTTCTTGCAGGAGGATTTGCTGAAACTGAAGGCAATCATTCAGGAACGTTTCCTCGGCCACACCGTTCTAGATATTCACTACAAGATTCGGACAGAGATTCCGCAGATTATCCAGCGTTACTTTACTACAACGGACAATGTCATGGATCTCTTTGAACACATTTTTAAAGAAATGTTCAATGAAAATATTGTGGTGTCGGGCAAGGTCAATCTCTTGAATTTCGCCAATCTCGCAGCCTATCAGTTCTTTGACCAACCGCAAAAGGTGGCTCTGGAGATTCGTGAAGGTCTGCATGAAGAACAGATGCAAAGCGTCCGTGTTGCAGATAGTCAAGAGTTTTGTCTGGCAGACCTAGCAGTGATTAGCAGTAAATTCCTCATTCCTTATCGAGGTTTTGGAATTCTGGCGATTATCGGTCCGGTCAATCTGGATTACCAGCAATTGGTCAATCAACTCAATGTTGTTAATCGAGTACTAACTATGAAGCTCACAGATTTCTACCGCTATTTGAGTAGTAATCATTATGAGGTGAGTTGAACATGAAATTACATAAATTCCTAAAAAGGAGGCGAAAAATGTCTGAGGAAATAAAAAACGAAGAAGTAAAAGAAGAGGAAGTTGTTGAAACAACTGAAGAAACAACTCCTGAAAAGTCGGAATTAGACTTGGCAAATGAACGCGCGGATGAGTTTGAGAATAAATACCTTCGTGCTCATGCAGAAATGCAAAATATCCAACGCCGTGCCAATGAAGAGCGTCAAAACTTGCAACGTTATCGTAGCCAGGATTTGGCAAAAGCAATCTTACCATCGCTCGACAATCTAGAGCGTGCGCTTGCCGTTGAAGGTTTGACAGACGATGTCAAAAAGGGATTGGAAATGGTGCAAGAAAGCTTGGTTCATGCTTTGAAAGAAGAAGGGATCGAAGAAATCACAGCTGACGGGGCTTTTGACCATAACTATCACATGGCCATCCAAACTCTCCCAGCAGACGATGAACACCCAGCAGACACCATCGCCCAAGTTTTTCAAAAAGGGTATAAACTCCATGACCGCATCTTAAGACCGGCTATGGTAGTTGTGTATAATTAGGCTAGAAAACTTAAAAAATCTTGTCCGAAACGACAATAAACTATGAAGAAAGATAAGAAAGTAGTTCAGCTTTGCAATAGTGAGCGAAGCGAACAAAAGACGATACTCTTCGCCGTGGCGCTATTTGCGCAAACTTTGAGACCTTAGGCTCAAAGTTTAGTCAAAGAGATTGACGAAGTCAAGCTCTGACGGCGCCACCACTTAAGAAGAGTATCAAAAAGAAAAAACAACAAGGAGAAAAACACATGTCTAAAATTATCGGTATTGACTTAGGTACAACAAACTCAGCAGTTGCAGTTCTTGAAGGAACTGAAAGCAAAATCATCGCAAACCCAGAAGGAAACCGTACAACTCCATCTGTAGTATCATTCAAAAACGGCGAAATCATTGTTGGTGATGCTGCAAAACGTCAAGCAGTTACAAACCCAGATACAGTTATCTCAATCAAATCTAAGATGGGAACTTCTGAAAAAGTTTCTGCAAATGGAAAAGAATACACTCCACAAGAAATCTCAGCTATGATCCTTCAATACTTGAAAGGTTATGCGGAAGATTACCTTGGTGAAAAAGTAACCAAAGCGGTTATCACAGTTCCTGCTTACTTTAACGACGCTCAACGTCAAGCAACAAAAGACGCTGGTAAAATCGCTGGTCTTGAAGTAGAACGTATCGTCAACGAACCAACTGCAGCAGCACTTGCTTACGGTTTGGACAAGACTGACAAAGAAGAAAAAATCTTGGTATTCGACCTTGGTGGTGGTACATTCGACGTATCTATCCTTGAATTGGGTGACGGTGTCTTCGATGTATTGTCAACTGCAGGAGACAACAAACTTGGTGGTGATGACTTTGACCAAAAAATCATCGACCACTTGGTAGCAGAATTCAAGAAAGAAAACGGTATTGACTTGTCTACTGACAAGATGGCAATGCAACGTTTGAAAGATGCGGCTGAAAAAGCTAAGAAAGATCTTTCTGGTGTAACTTCAACACAAATCAGCTTGCCATTCATCACTGCTGGTGAAGCTGGACCTCTTCACTTGGAAATGACTTTGACTCGTGCGAAATTTGACGATTTGACTCGTGATCTTGTAGAACGTACAAAAGTTCCAGTTCGTCAAGCCCTTTCAGATGCAGGTTTGAGCTTGTCAGAAATCGACGAAGTCATCCTTGTTGGTGGTTCAACTCGTATCCCAGCCGTTGTAGAAGCTGTTAAGGCTGAAACTGGTAAAGAACCAAACAAATCAGTGAACCCTGATGAAGTGGTTGCCATGGGTGCCGCTATCCAAGGTGGTGTGATCACTGGTGATGTTAAAGACGTTGTCCTTCTTGACGTAACGCCATTGTCACTTGGTATCGAAACAATGGGTGGTGTCTTCACAAAACTTATCGACCGCAACACTACTATTCCAACATCTAAATCACAAGTCTTCTCAACTGCGGCAGACAACCAACCAGCCGTTGATATCCACGTTCTTCAAGGTGAACGCCCAATGGCAGCAGATAACAAGACTCTTGGACGTTTCCAATTGACTGATATTCCAGCTGCACCTCGTGGAATTCCTCAAATCGAAGTAACTTTCGACATCGACAAGAACGGTATCGTGTCTGTTAAGGCTAAAGACCTTGGAACTCAAAAAGAACAAACAATCGTTATCCAATCTAACTCTGGTTTGACAGACGAAGAAATCGACCGCATGATGAAAGATGCAGAAGCTAACGCTGAAGCAGATAAGAAACGTAAAGAAGAAGTAGACCTTCGTAACGAAGTTGACCAAGCAATCTTTGCGACTGAAAAGACAATCAAGGAAACTGAAGGTAAAGGCTTCGATGCAGAACGTGATGCTGCCCAAGCTGCCCTTGATGACCTTAAGAAAGCTCAAGAAGACAACAACTTGGACGAAATGAAAGCAAAACTTGAAGCATTGAATGAAAAAGCCCAAGGCCTTGCTGTTAAACTCTACGAACAAGCCGCAGCAGCACAACAAGCTCAAGCAGGAGCAGAAGGCGCACAAGCAACAGGAAACGCAGGCGATGACGTCGTAGACGGAGAGTTTACTGAAAAGTAAGATGTTGAGGTATTAATATGAATGATAGAATTGAATTGGAACTCATTTCTGATGAAACTCATGAAAATGGTACATATGATGAGAGAGTGAGGACTTATAAATGCCCTTGTGGCCAAGGAACTGTTGTCTGGTCTAAAGAACGTCCGAATGGTAGTGGTTACGGCCATCAAGCAACTTTTTCAGATGCATTTTGCTATTGTGACAATTGTAAAGATAAATATGATGTTAGCGAATGGAAAGGCTATGCGATTCCGCTATAAATCATAAAGTATGGAAATCCAGAGGTTGTAACCCAGCCTCTGTTTTTCGGTAAAATAGAGGGTGTCGCTTATGAAAAAAGTACTTTGTATCCTTTATCCTAATTTTTCTCTTTATGAGATATCCTCTTTAACGAGTACTTTGGCTCTGTCTTTTGACATCACGATTGATTATGTAGCTTCAGATCATTCGATGGTGGTCTCTGAAGATGGCTTGCCTTGTTTACCTACAAAAACATTGGATCAAGTACGTATAGAAGAGTATTCTTGTGTGATTTTGCCAGGAATGGTAAATATAGGGCCTGCTCTACAGGATGAAAAATTAGCCTCATTTTTGAGAGAACTCGGTGAGCAGGATATCTTAATTACAGCAATTTCTTCTGCGCCCATATTGTTAGCGAAAGCTGGCTTGTTGAATGACACGAAATTTACTGGTGGGATTTGGCAAAACTTCTTTGATTATTTTGAATTTCTTCCTCGGGAAAATTTCAAAGCAAAAGCTGTCCTGCAAGATAAAAATATCATTACTGCTATTGGCTTTGCACATCAAGAGTTTGCAAGAAAAGTGATTCTTGGTCTAGGTTTGGCAGAAAATACTGACAACTATTTTAAAGAACAGAACGAATATTCAGAAGAGGACTTGATTTTTACTCTATCGGACAAAGAGTTTGATGAAGTGAAGCAGAGTATAGAAAATACCCTCTAATGATTTACTTATAAATTATAGAAAGGAGTAAGGGTGTTCGTAATTGAACTCGAGCGGAAAGCTTGGAAATTAGATAAACCTCCTAAGAAATCAGGATTTCTTGTCGGTTTCCTAAATTTCAGTCGCTTTCTGTTCGCTCTTAGTATCTTGTATGAACAATACTGAATTTTATGATCGTCTGGGGGTGTCAAAAAAAGCTTCGGCAGACGAGATCAAAAAGGCTTATCGCAAGCTTTCGAAAAAATATCACCCAGATATCAACAAGGAGCCTGGTGCTGAGGAAAAGTACAAGGAAGTTCAAGAAGCCTATGAGACTTTGAGTGACGACCAAAAACGTGCAGCCTACGACCAATATGGGGCTGCGGGTGCCAACGGTGGCTTTGGTGGTGCTGGCGGTTTTGGTGGCTTTGACGGAGCAAGTGGCTTCGGTGGTTTTGAGGATATCTTCTCAAGTTTCTTTGGCGGAGGCGGAGCTTCACGCAATCCAAACGCTCCTCGTCAAGGGGATGACCTCCAGTACCGTGTGAACTTGACCTTTGAAGAAGCTATCTTCGGAACTGAAAAAGAAGTTAAATACAACCGTGAAGCCAGCTGTCGTACATGTAACGGATCTGGTGCTAAGCCAGGGACAAGTCCAGTCACTTGTGGACGCTGTCATGGCGCTGGTGTCATTAACGTTGATACGCAGACTCCGCTTGGTATGATGCGTCGCCAAGTAACCTGTGATGTCTGTCATGGTCGTGGAAAAGAAATCAAAGACCCATGTACAACTTGTCACGGTACAGGTCATGAAAAACAAGCTCATAGCGTACATGTGAAGATTCCTGCTGGTGTGGAAACAGGCCAACAAATCCGCCTAGCGGGTCAAGGTGAAGCAGGCTTTAACGGCGGGCCTTACGGAGACTTGTACGTGGTGGTTTCAGTTGAAGCTAGTGATAAGTTTGAACGTGAAGGAACGACTATCTTCTACAATCTGAATCTCAACTTTGTCCAAGCAGCCCTTGGTGATACTGTGGAAATTCCAACCGTGCATGGTGATGTTGAATTGGTTATCCCAGAAGGAACTCAGACAGGTAAGAAATTCCGTCTACGTGGCAAGGGAGCGCCAAGCCTTCGTGGAGGTGCGGTTGGTGACCAATACGTGACTGTCAATGTCGTGACTCCGACAGGCTTGAACGACCGCCAAAAAGCAGCTTTGAAGGAATTCGCAGCTGCAGGTGACTTGAAAGTCAATCCAAAGAAAAAAGGCTTCTTTGACCATATAAAAGATGCCTTTGAAGGAGAATAAAGTAAAAAGAGCCGATTGGCTCTTTTTACTTTATTCTTTGAAATTTTATCATTGGAGCAATCACTCTTCGGCTGATTTGCTACCAGACTTTTGAGTGAGCAAGCCAGCCGCATCCATCTCCTGGATGAGTTGCTTGATATCCGCTTCTTTACCAGATTTCACGGTGATGGTATCAATGTGCTTGATTGCTGAATTATCCTGAATCTCCACCAAAGTCAAAGCTTTTTCATAGAATGAAATTCCCTTTTTAAAACTTTCCTGATCATCCCAAAAGAGAAGTGAGTAATTAGGGTTAAATTTCTTTCCTTTTTCTTGGAGATACTTCTCGCTTTCCTTCTCTAAAAATTGGAATAAGCCATGGTTGAACAAGTTATCCCCTACTTTATAGTAGGAAATCTCTCCTGTCTGGAGGACATAGACTTCGAGTCGGTTTTTGGTGAGTTTTGGACTTTCTTTTAGGACGGGGTGGCTATTGATGACCTCATCTGAGAAAGTAACATAAAAATGTAAGCCTCCACCCTCAAATTGATACCTTCCATTTGATTCTACTTTCTCAGGAGGCATGTCAAGAGAGATAAAGATTTGTTTTAAGTCGTCATTCCCTTTTTGGATGTCACTCGGTGAGGCCTTGAAAAGATTCATAAGTAGTAGAAATGCCAGGGCTGCAAGCAGGCAGAGGCAACCACAAGGGATCGCGATGACCTTCGCTAGAACTTTTAAAAACTGTTTCACTTTCATTCCCTCCTTTTTCTGTTCGAACCTAGTATTCTAAAAAAAGTTTAAGGAAAGTTGGAGGCTCTCTTATCCTTGTTTTTCTTCTTGGAGGACTGCCATTCTGGTTTGGAAATCTTTTTCCAAGACTTTGAACTTGTAGGTCAAGTCTTTTTGGTATTCCTTGATAAGGGCTTTTTGTTGGTCGATGATTTGCAGGCTGTTTTGAATGATATCCAAATCCTCCTTCATAGCCTCGACACGGTCGCTAGTGTCTATAAACTCCTCCGTGATGGTTTGGCGATTTTTCACGACAAAATAACTTCCAGCTGCAGCTCCTGCGAATAGCAATAGATTGGATAGTTTCATGGCAACTCCTTAAGCGTTTCTAATGGTTTCAGCGACTTGGGCAAGTTTGTCAAAGTCAGGTTCGTGAGCGATAAAGTCAATCTTGAGGTCATCTTCTGCACCGTAGCGAGGTACGAGGTGCACATGGGTATGAAAGACCGTTTGACCAGCGACTTCCTCGCAATTGGCAATGATATTCATGCCAGCAGCCTTGGTAGCTTTCATAACTTTTTGAGCTACTTTTGGTACTTGGGCAAAGAGTTGGCTGGCGCTAGTAGCATCCATTTCCAAAAGATTGCGATAGTGCTCTTTTGGTACGACCAAGGTGTGTCCTGGTGTTACTTGAGAGATATCAAGAAAGGCAAGAACCTGCTCATCCTCGTATACTTTTGAAGCAGGAATCTCCCCTGCGATGATCTTACAAAAAATGCAATCTGACATAAAATCCACCTCTACTGTATTGAATTTTGATATAATATAGCTACATTATACCAGATTCGGAGAAAATATGTTAGAAATTAAAAACCTGACAGGAGGCTATGTTCACGTTCCTGTCTTGAAAGATGTGTCCTTTACAGTTGAAAGTGGGCAGTTGGTCGGTTTGATTGGGCTCAATGGTGCTGGGAAATCAACGACAATCAATGAAATTATCGGTCTGTTGACCCCTTACAGTGGGGAAATCAAGATTAATGGTCTCACCCTGCGAGAAGATGCGACCAACTATCGCAAACAGATTGGCTACATCCCAGAAACGCCTAGCTTGTACGAGGAATTGACCCTCAGAGAGCATATTGAAACGGTGGCTATGGCTTACGGTATTGAGCAAAATGTGGCTTTTGAGCGAGTAGAACCTTTGTTAAAAATGTTCCGTCTGGATCAAAAATTAGACTGGTTTCCTGTGCATTTTTCCAAAGGAATGAAGCAGAAGGTCATGATTATCTGTGCCTTTGTCGTGGATCCGAGCCTTTTCATCGTCGATGAGCCTTTTCTTGGCCTCGATCCACTCGCTATTTCTGACTTGATTCAGCTTTTGGAAGCAGAAAAACAAAAAGGCAAGTCCATTCTCATGAGTACCCACGTTCTGGACTCGGCGGAGAAGATGTGTGACGCCTTTGTCATTCTCCACAAGGGAGAGGTGCGTGCCAAGGGGAATCTGGCGCAACTACGCGAAGCCTTTGACATGCCTGAAGCGAGTTTGAATGATATTTACTTGGCTCTGACCAAAGAGGAGGAACTATGAAAGACTTGTTTTTAAAGCGAAAGCAGGCTTTTCGTAAGGAGTGTGTCGGTTATCTGCGCTATGTTCTCAATGACCACTTTGTCTTGTTTCTGCTAGTTCTCATCGGTTTTCTAGCTTACCAGTACAGTCAACTCCTGCAACATTTTCCTGAAAATCATTGGCCGATCCTCTTGTTCTTGGGGATTGTCTCTGCCTTGCTTTTGGCTTGGGGAGGAATCGCGACCTACATGGAAGTACCTGACAAATTCTTTCTCTTAGTCAGTGAAGAGGAGGTTACGTCCCACCTCAAAGGGCAGACAGTGCGCTCACTGGTCTTTTGGCTCTTTGTCCAAACCCTTTTCTTGCTGTTATTTGCGCCCTTATTTTTAGCCATGGGTTATGGCTTGCCAGTTTTTCTCATCTATGTACTTTTACTGGGAGCAGCGAAGTACTTCCTCTTTCGTCAAAAAGCCAGTAAATTTTTCACTGAAACTGGAATTGACTGGGACTATGTTATCGCCCAAGAAAGCAAGCGCAAGCAAGTCTTGCTTCGTTTCTTTGCTCTCTTTACTCAGGTCAAGGGCGTTTCAAATAGTGTCAAACGTCGCGCTTATCTGGATTTTATCCTAAAGACTGTTCAGAAAGTACCTGGGAAGATTTGGCAAAATCTCTATCTCCGCTCTTATCTGCGAAATGGAGATTTGTTTGCCCTCAGTTTGCGCCTCCTCTTCCTATCCTTGTTAGCTGTGATTTTTATCGAGCAAGCTTGGATCGCGACAGCAGTGGTGGTTCTATTTAACTACCTCTTGCTCTTCCAGTTGCTAGCACTCTATCATGCCTTTGACTACCAGTACTTGACCCAGCTCTTTCCTTTAGAAAAGGGTGAAAAAGAGAAGGGCTTAAAACAGATTGTGCTCGGTGTTGGAAGTGTAGTTCTTTTGTTGGAAATGCTAGTCGGAGTAGTAGCCTTTCAAGAAAAAATAGCCTTGTTGGCTCTTGTGGGAGCAAGTCTCTTCCTACAATTGTTTTATTTACCTTACCAAGTGAAAAGATTGGTTGACGAATAGACCAAAAACTAGTAGAATAGTAAGGAAACTTTATACGGAGGAAAGAAATGGACTTGGGTGATAATGAGCTAACGCTGACCCCTATCCCTGGGAAGAGCGGCAAGGCTTATATGGGAAGCTACCCTGATGGGAAGCGCGTCTTTGTAAAAATGAACACCTCTCCAATCCTACCTGGCCTAGCCAGAGAACAAATCGCTCCTCAATTACTATGGACTCGTCGTTTGCCAGATGGTCGTGATATGTGTGCCCAAGAATGGTTGACGGGCAAAATCTTGACACCGCACGATATGAACCGCAAGCAGATCATCAATATCTTGACGCGTCTCCACCGCTCACGTCCCTTGATGAAGCAGTTGAGCCGTTTGGGATATACCATGGAGACACCAGTAGACTTGTTGCAGTCTTGGAGGCAAGAAGCACCTGAAGTCTTGAAACGACATCAGTACTTAAATTCGGTGATTGATGATTTGCGCAGGACGGTTCCGGGTTTTAGGGAAGACCATGCAACGATTGTGCATGGTGATCCTCGCCATAGTAATTGGATTGAGACAGAGAGTGGACTCGTTTATCTAGTGGATTGGGATTCGGTTCGTCTGACGGATCGCATGTTTGATGTGGCGCATATGCTGTGTCATTATATTCCAGAGCAACATTGGCATGATTGGCTAACTTATTACGGTTATAAGTACAATCAGACAGTGTTAGATAAATTGTATTGGTATGGTCAGTATTCTTACTTGAGCCAGATTGCCAAATACTTTGTAAATCAAGATTTAGATAATGTAAACCGGGAGATTTATGCCTTGCGTATCTTTCGTGATAAGTATGGAAAGAGAAGATGAGAGTTAGAAATCGTAAAGGGGCGACAGAATTGCTAGAGGCCAATCCCCAGTATGTTGTCCTCAATCCCTTAGAAGCAAAAGGGAAATGGCGAGACTTGTTTGGAAATGATCATCCTATTCATGTTGAAGTTGGAAGTGGAAAAGGGGCCTTCGTATCAGGAATGGCCAAGCAAAACCCTGACATCAACTACATCGGGATTGACATTCAAAAGTCAGTATTGAGTTATGCCTTGGACAAGGTGCTTGAAGTTGGAGTGCCCAACATCAAGTTGCTGTGGGTAGATGGTTCAGATCTGACTGACTACTTTGAAGACGGTGAGATTGATCGTCTCTACCTAAACTTTTCAGATCCTTGGCCTAAAAAACGCCATGAAAAACGTCGTTTGACTTACAAGAGTTTCTTGGATACCTTCAAGCGCATTTTGCCTGAGAATGGGGAAATCCATTTCAAGACAGACAATCGTGGCTTGTTTGAGTACAGTCTAGTGAGCTTTTCTCAGTATGGGATGAAACTCAATGGTGTGTGGCTGGACTTACATGCCAGTGGTTTTGAAGGCAATGTCATGACGGAATATGAGCAAAAATTCTCCAGCAAAGGTCAAGTGATTTACCGAGTTGAGGCAGAATTTTAAGAAATAGCTTGAAAACCAGCCGTTTGAGTGCTTATGCTTTACATAAATTGACAAACGTGCTATACTGATAGTAAGAATATGAGAAAGAGAGGCGGGGAAATATCTTCGCCTCTTGCTTATGAGGAGGTGGACGCAATCGCAACAATCGTAGAATTAGTCAGAGAAGTTGTAGAACCTGTCATCCAAGCGCCTTTCGAGCTCGTGGATATCGAGTATGGAAAGATTGGCAGTGACATGATTCTCAGTATTTTTGTAGATAAACCTGAAGGAATTACCTTGAACGACACGGCAGATTTGACAGAAATCATCAGTCCTGTCCTAGATACCATCAAGCCTGATCCCTTCCCAGAACAATATTTCCTAGAAATCACTAGTCCAGGCTTGGAACGTCCTTTGAAAACCAAGGATGCTGTCGCTGGAGCTGTTGGGAAATACATCCATGTCGGGCTATACCAAGCCATTGATAAGCAAAAGGTCTTTGAAGGAACCTTGGTATCCTTTGAAGGGGATGAGTTGACTATGGAGTATATGGACAAGACACGTAAGAAAACCGTCCAAATTCCATACAATTTAGTATCAAAAGCACGTTTAGCAGTAAAACTATAGAAAAGAAAGGATAGCTTTTGAGGATTCAAAAGTGAAGAAAACATGAGTAAAGAAATGCTAGAGGCCTTCCGCATTTTGGAAGAAGACAAGGGAATCAAAAAAGAAGACATCATCGACGCAGTTGTAGAGTCGCTTCGTTCCGCTTATCGCAGACGCTATGGTCAATCTGATAGCGTAGCCATCGACTTCAATGAAAAAACAGGTGACTTTACAGTTTATACTGTCCGTGAAGTTGTTGATGAAGTATTTGATAGTCGTTTGGAAATTAGCTTGAAAGATGCTCTTGCCATTAATTCAGCCTATGAGCTTGGTGACAAAATCAAGTTTGAAGAAGCACCAGCTGAGTTTGGTCGTGTAGCAGCCCAATCTGCCAAACAAACCATTATGGAAAAAATGCGCAAGCAAACACGTGCCATCACTTACAATACTTACAAAGAACATGAACAAGAAATCATGTCTGGTACAGTAGAACGATTTGACAACCGTTTTATTTACGTCAACCTTGGCAGCATTGAAGCCCAATTGTCAAAACAAGACCAAATCCCTGGAGAAGTCTTTGCTTCCCACGATCGTATCGAAGTCTACGTTTACAAGGTTGAAGACAACCCTCGTGGTGTCAACGTCTTTGTTAGCCGTAGCCATCCAGAAATGATCAAACGCTTGATGGAACAAGAAATTCCAGAAGTTTACGATGGAACTGTCGAAATCATGAGCGTAGCCCGCGAAGCTGGTGACCGTACCAAGGTTGCCGTTCGTAGCCACAATCCAAACGTGGACGCTATCGGTACAATCGTTGGACGTGGTGGTGCTAACATCAAGAAGATCACCAGCAAATTCCACCCAGCTCGCTACGATGCCAAGAGCGACCGCATGATTCCTGTAGAAGAAAACATTGACGTTATTGAGTGGGTAGCGGATCCAGCTGAGTTTATCTACAATGCCATCGCACCTGCAGAGGTTGACCAAGTTATCTTTGATGAAAATGATAGCAAACGTGCCTTGGTCGTTGTACCTGATAACAAGCTTTCTCTTGCTATCGGTCGTCGTGGACAAAACGTTCGCTTGGCAGCTCACTTGACGGGTTACCGTATCGATATCAAGTCTGCAAGTGAGTTTGAAGCTATGGAAGAAGCAGGTCAAGTGGATTACGCAGCTGTGGATGAATTAATCGAAGAATAAAAGCTGTTAGGGGAGGGAAAGATGAAAACAAGAAAAATCCCTTTGCGCAAGTCTGTTGTATCTAACGAAGTGATTGATAAGCGTGATTTGCTCCGCATTGTCAAGAACAAAGAAGGACAGGTCTTTATCGATCCGACAGGCAAGGCCAATGGCCGCGGCGCTTATATCAAGCTAGACAATGCAGAAGCCCTAGAGGCGAAAAAGAAGAAAGTCTTTAACCGTAGCTTTAACATGGAAGTGGAAGAAAGCTTTTATGACGAGTTGATCGCTTATGTGGATCACAAAGTAAAAAGAAGAGAGTTAGGACTTGAATAAGCAAAAAATAAGCAATCTCTTGGGACTGGCTCAACGAGCAGGTAGGATCATATCGGGTGAGGAATTGGTAGTCAAGGCCATCCGAGACCAGAAAGCCAAGCTAGTCTTTCTAGCCCATGATGCTGGTCCCAATCTAACCAAGAAGATTCAAGATAAAAGTGACTATTATCAAGTAGAAGTTATAACCGTGTTTTCAACACTGGAATTAAGCATAGCAGTCGGAAAATCGAGAAAGGTTTTGGCTGTGACAGATGCTGGATTTACAAAGAAAATGAGGTCTCTTATGGAATAGAAGAGGAGGACATGATTTGTCTAAGAAAAGATTGTACGAAATCGCAAAAGAACTTGGAAAAGAAAGTAAAGAAGTTGTAGCGCGTGCAAAAGAGTTGGGCTTGGATGTGAAAAGCCACTCATCGAGCGTGGAAGCTACTGCTGCTGAGCAAATCGCAGCTAGCTTTAAACCTGCTGCTCCGAAAGCAGAAGAAAAACCTGCGACACCAAAAGCAAGTGTAGAAAAGAAAGCGGAAAAGCCTGCATCAGCTAAACCAGTAGCCGCTAAGGAAGAAAGTAAACCAGCTGCACCTGTAGCTCCTAAGGAAGAAAAAGTAGTGGCCGCAAGACCACAAAGTCGAAACTTCAAGGCGGAGCGTGAGGCGCGTGCCAAAGAGCAGGCAGAGCGAAGCAAACAAAACAAGGACAACAACCGTGACCAACAACAAAACGGCAACCGTCAGAAAAATGACGGCCGTAATGGTGGCAAACCTGGTCAAGGAAACCGCGACAATCGCCGATTTAACGACCAAGGGAAAAAACCACAAGGTCAAGGGAATCGTGGCAATGATCGCCGTCAGCAGCAAGACTTCCAGCCAAAACCAGCTGGACCACGTGTTGACTTTAAAGCCCGTGCAGCAGCTCTAAAAGCAGAGCAAAATGCAGAATACGCTCGCTCAAGCGAGGAGCGCTTCAAACAATCGCAAGCTGCCAAAGAAGCCTTGGCTCAAGCTAATAAACGCAAGGAACCAGAGGAAATCTTTGAAGAAGCTGCTAAGCTAGCTGAACAAACGCAGCCAGCCGTAACAGTAGCTCCTGTAGCGAAAGAAGCGCCAGTGGATACACGTCGTAAAAAACAAGCTCGACCAGACAAAGAACGTGATGATTATGATCACGAAGAAGATGGTCCTAGAAAACAACAAAAGAATCGAAGTAGTCAGAATCAAGTGAGAAATCAAAGAAATAGTAACTGGAATAACAACAAAAAGAATAAAAAAGGCAACAAGCAAAATAATCGCAATCAGGCACCAAAACCTGTTACAGAACGTAAGTTCCACGAATTGCCAAGCGAATTTGAATATACAGATGGTATGACTGTTGCGGAAATCGCAAAACGTATCAAACGTGAACCAGCAGAAATCGTTAAGAAACTCTTTATGATGGGTGTGATGGCCACACAAAACCAATCCTTGGATGGAGAAACCATCGAACTCCTCATGGTGGATTACGGTATCGAAGCCAAACAAAAGGTTGAAGTGGATAATGCCGACATCGAACGTTTCTTTGTCGAAGATGGCTATCTTAACGAAGATGAATTGGTTGAGCGTCCACCAGTTGTAACCATCATGGGACACGTTGACCATGGTAAAACCACCCTCTTGGATACCCTTCGTAACTCTCGTGTTGCGACAGGTGAAGCAGGTGGTATCACGCAGCATATCGGTGCCTACCAAATCGTTGAAAATGGCAAGAAGATTACCTTCCTTGATACACCAGGACACGCGGCCTTTACATCTATGCGTGCGCGTGGTGCATCTGTTACCGATATTACCATCTTGGTTGTAGCGGCCGACGACGGGGTTATGCCTCAGACTATCGAAGCCATCAACCACTCAAAAGCGGCGAACGTTCCAATCATCGTAGCCATCAACAAGATTGATAAACCAGGTGCCAATCCCGAACGTGTTATCGGTGAATTGGCTGAACACGGTGTTATGTCAACTGCCTGGGGTGGAGATTCTGAATTTGTTGAAATCTCAGCCAAATTCAACCAAAACATCGATGAACTCTTGGAAACAGTCCTTCTTGTGGCTGAAATCCAAGAACTCAAGGCAGACCCAACAGTGCGTGCGATCGGTACCGTTATCGAGGCTCGCTTGGATAAAGGAAAAGGTGCGGTCGCAACCCTTCTTGTGCAACAAGGTACCTTGAATGTCCAAGACCCAATCGTTGTCGGAAATACCTTCGGTCGTGTCCGTGCTATGACCAATGACCTTGGTCGTCGTGTCAAGGTCGCAGGCCCATCAACGCCGGTTTCTATCACAGGTCTAAACGAAGCGCCAATGGCTGGTGACCATTTTGCTGTTTACGAAGATGAAAAATCTGCGCGTGCAGCAGGTGAAGAGCGTGCGAAGCGTGCCCTCATGAAGCAACGTCAGGCTACCCAACGTGTCAGCCTTGAAAACCTCTTTGATACGCTTAAAGCTGGTGAGCTTAAGTCAGTTAACGTTATCATCAAGGCCGACGTACAAGGTTCTGTTGAAGCCCTTTCTGCCTCACTTCAAAAGATCGATGTAGAAGGTGTAAAAGTTACCATCGTTCACTCAGCGGTCGGTGCTATCAATGAATCTGACGTAACACTTGCGGAAGCTTCAAATGCCTTTATCGTTGGTTTCAACGTACGCCCTACACCACAAGCGCGTCAACAAGCAGAAGCTGACGATGTAGAAATCCGTCTCCACAGCATTATCTACAAGGTTATCGAAGAGATGGAAGAAGCCATGAAAGGGATGTTGGATCCTGAATTCGAAGAAAAAGTTATTGGTGAAGCGGTTATTCGTGAAACCTTCAAGGTATCTAAAGTGGGAACCATCGGTGGATTCATGGTTATGAGTGGTAAAGTTACTCGTGATTCTAAAGTCCGTGTCATCCGTGACGGTGTCGTTATCTATGACGGTGAACTCGCAAGCTTGAAACACTACAAAGACGACGTGAAAGAAGTTACGAACGGTCGTGAGGGTGGATTGATGATCGACGGATATAATGATATCAAGATGGATGATGTGATTGAGGCATATATCATGGAAGAAATCAAACGATAATAGAGAAACGATAGCCGATTTGACTCGTCGTCAACAGCGCCTTGATGAACCCTTAGTTCTATCTAAGGCTTGTTTCCTAGATTCAAATGGCTCTAGTTCCTCTATCTAATAAAAATAGCTAGGTCTGCTGACCTAGCTTTTGGTTCAAAGTAGAGAAAGGAATATCATGGCAAATCATTTCCGTACGGATCGTGTGGGCATGGAAATCAAGCGTGAAGTCAATGAGATTTTGCAAAAAAAAGTCCGTGATCCGCGTGTCCAAGGTGTGACCATTACAGATGTTCAGATGCTAGGTGACTTGTCTGTTGCCAAGGTTTACTACACCATTTTGAGTAACCTTGCTTCGGATAATCAAAAAGCTCAAATCGGGCTTGAAAAAGCAACTGGTACGATCAAACGTGAACTTGGTCGCAATTTGAAATTGTACAAAATCCCGGATTTAACCTTCGTCAAAGATGAATCCATCGAATATGGAAACAAGATTGACGAGATGCTACGCAATCTGGATAAAAACTAAGAAAGAGGGGGTGCCCCTCTTTTTTGGTGTATGCTAATCGTCCTTATGGTATAATATAAGCAGTAAAATCATTTTAGAACATACATGGAGGTCGTCATGGACAATATCATCGATGTGTCAATTCCCGTTGCGGAAGTGGTAGACAAGCATCCAGAAGTCTTGGAAATCCTAGTGGAGCTTGGTTTTAAACCACTTGCTAATCCCTTGATGCGCAATACAGTCGGTCGCAAAGTATCGCTCAAACAGGGTTCTAAGCTTGAAGGAACTCCTATGGACAAGATTGTCCGCACGCTAGAAGCGAACGGCTATGAAGTGATTGGATTAGACTAATGGCAGATGAACGGATTCATATCCTACGGGATATTTTGTTAGAATTGCACAATGGCGCATCTCCTGAGTCAGTTCAGGAGCGTTTTGATGCGACCTTTACAGGTGTCTCAGCTATTGAAATTTCCCTCATGGAGCACGAGCTAATGAACTCAGACTCAGGTGTCACCTTTGAAGATGTCATGGAGTTATGTGATGTCCATGCCAATCTTTTTAAAAACGCTGTTAAGGGTGTCGAAGTGGAGGATACCGAACACCCTGGCCACCCAGTTCGCGTCTTCAAAGATGAAAATCTGGCTCTCCGTGCTGCCTTGATTCGCATTCGGAGACTGTTAGATACCTATGAGTCTATGGAAGATGAGGAAATGCTGGCAGAGATGCGCAAGGGCTTGGTCCGTCAAATGGGGCTTTTGGGGCAATTTGACCTCCACTATCAGCGCAAGGAAGAACTCTTCTTTCCCATCATGGAGCGCTATGGACACGACTCACCTCCAAAAGTTATGTGGGGAGTGGATGATCAGATCAGAGAACTCTTTCAGACAGTTCTAGCGACAGCTAAGGAACTACCAGAAGTGTCGATTAGTAGTGTAAAGGAAGCTTTCGAAGCTTTTGCGACAGAGTTTGAAAGTATGATTTTCAAGGAAGAGTCCATCCTTCTCATGATTCTTCTTGAGTCCTTCACTCAGGATGACTGGATTCAGATTGCGGAGGAGAGTGATGCTTATGGCTATGCCATCATCCGTCCGTCTGAAAAATGGGTGCCAGAACGTCAGAGTTTCGTTGAGGAAAAGAGTGCAGAGGAGCCAGTACAACTAGACACGGCTGAAGGCCAAGTTCAGCAAGTTATCGATACACCAGAAGGCCAGTTTACTATTACCTTTACTCCTAAGGAAAAGGAAGCAGTGCTGGATCGCCATAGTCAACAGGTATTTGGCAATGGCTATCTCTCTGTCGAGCAGGCCAACCTCATCCTCAATCACCTCCCTATGGAGATTACCTTTGTCAATAAAGATGATATTTTCCAGTATTACAATGACAATGCGCCTGCTGATGAGATGATTTTCAAACGGACGCCGTCCCAAGTTGGGCGCAATGTAGAACTCTGCCACCCGCCTAAGTACCTAGACAAGGTAAAGGCCGTTATGAACGGTCTTCGTGAAGGAGTCAAGGACAAGTATGAAATGTGGTTCAAGTCGGAGTCGCGAGGCAAGTTTGTCCACATCACCTATGCCGCCGTACACGATGAGAACGGGGAATTCCAAGGCGTGTTGGAGTATGTTCAGGATATCCAGCCCTACCGAGATATTGATACGGACTATTTCCGTGGATTAGAATAAGGAGAATCAATGAGTTACGAACAGGAATTTATGAAGGAATTTGAAGCCTGGGTCAATACCCAGATTATGATTAACGACATGGCGCACAAGGAAAGTCAAAAAGTTTACGAAGAAGACCAAGACGAGCGTGCCAAAGATGCCATGATTCGCTACGAAAGTCGCTTGGATGCTTATCAGTTCTTGCTTGGAAAGTTTGAAAATTTCAAGGCGGGCAAGGGATTTCATGATTTGCCAGAAGGATTGTTTGGCGAGAGAAACTATTAATCGTTGCAAATCAAAAAGTGCGTATGAACGCACTTTTTCTGTTTATACGTGATGTGTGTGTTTGGTGATCCATTGTTCCATTTTGATATGCAACCAGAATGAATAGATGCCCAAAGTGATGATGGTGAGCAAGAACCACTTGATCCAGTTCCCGAATAATTGAGAACCTGTTCCGTCAAAATAGAGGCGACGCCCATCGATGACAGTGTGCTTGACTTTCCAGTTTTGCATCATACAAACTGCCCAAGGCGTAGCGATTCCAATAGTAAAAACTATGATAAGCATGGCTAGGATAGCATATCCAACGTAGCTCAAAAGACCACCATCAAAGTAACTTTCATTATTCATATTCTTCTCCTTATCAGCTTTTTACGTGAATTAGTCTTGCACATTACTGCATGTTTTATCAAGAAGTTGAATCATTGTCAAATTAGATTGAAAGAAAAAACGGTTAGATTTTTAGGAGCAATCTCGTTTCCTTTCTTGATTTTTTCCCAAAATCTTGATAGAATATCTTTATTAAATCCTTGTCAGAACAGGGATTTTTTATTGAAAGGATTTTATCATGTCAAAGAAACTCCAACGGAAAAAACAATTACGAAACAGCCTTCGTCGTTCAGGTGCATTTTCAAGTACGGTGACCAAGGTTGTCGAAGAAACAAAAAAAGTTGTGAAACATGCAGAAAAATCTGCTAGCGAAGCAGGGAAAGTTGTCTCTAAAAAAGTGGAACAAGCAGTAGAAGCAACTAAAGAGCAAGCTCAAAAAGTTACAAGCTCTGTAGAAGAATTCGCAGCCAACCTAGGTGGACTTTCAGTCGACCGTGCCAAGACTTTCTACGATGAAGGAATCAAGTCTGCTGCTGATTTCAAAAATTGGACAGAAAAAGAACTCCTTGCCTTAAAAGGAATCGGTCCAGCTACCATCAAGAAATTAAAAGAAAACGGCATCAAGTTCAAGTAATCTTTCTTGCCCCTTGCATTTCCGTCAAAAACTTGTTAAAATAAAGCCATTAGAGGTGTTTTGAGTCCCACATTTTACAGAAAGTGGCGGAGCTGAGAAGTCCACAAATGTGTCGAAACTGGTTGCTAATGGATGAAAAATGAAATAATATTGTCTTTTTGTTTTAAAGACGAGAGTTGCGGGCAACTGCCCGAAATTGGGTGGTACCGCGGATAAACACATTCGTCCCTGTCATGTAGATGGCAGGGGCATTTTTTTATGGAAAGCGAGGGAGGAAGATGACAAGAGCAGAATTACCAGAACGAATAGAGACCGAACGGCTGATCTTGCGCGTCCGTACAGTAGCTGATGCCGAGGATATCCATGCCTATGCTAGTCTGCTAGAAGTCGCCTATCCAGCAGGCTTTCCACCCGTCAAGACCTTGGACGATGAGATTTATTACCTCGAGCATATCCTTCCTGAACGCAATCAAAAGGAAAATCTCCCAGCTGGTTACGGCATTGTGGTCAAAGGGACCGATAAAGTCATTGGCTCTGTTGACTTTAACCACCGTCATGCAGATGATGTGCTAGAGCTTGGCTATACCTTGCACCCAGACTATTGGGGTCGGGGCTATGTGCCAGAAGCAGCGCGTATCTTGATTGACTTAGCCTTTAAAGATTTGGGTCTTCACAAGATTGAATTGACTTGTTTTGGCTATAATGTCCAAAGTCAACGAGTCGCGGAGAAGCTTGGATTCACTCTTGAAGCTTGCATAAGGGATCGCAAAGATGTCCAAGGCGATCGCTGCAACAGTCTGATATATGGCTTGCTGAAGAGTGAGTGGGAATTAGAAATTGGTAGTTGAACTGTTTGAGAATTTCGAACAGATGGGATGTATTGAAGAATTTTGAAAGAGAGGTGAGAAGATTGGAAATAAGCCAGATTATTACTCTAATTAGTGGAGCAGGTATAGGAGCTGTACTAAGTGCACTTTTAACGTTCATAAATAGTAGCAAAAAGAATAAACTTGATTTTATAACTAAAGAACGTTCAGAGTGGAGAAAAGATATCCAAGCTATTTTAGATGACTTGGGTAAAGTAGGTAAACGTTCAGAAGCTATTCAACGCTTAAAATCACGAATTAATCCATATGGAAAGAATTTAACTGCTGAAGACAAAGACTCTTTTTATTTGCATGACGGTCATATATGGAGGTTGATTGAAAAAATTGATATATCTAATACTGAACAGGTAGAAGAGTTAGCCGATTATGTTCGTTTGCTTTGGAAGTACGACTGGGAGAGGTCTAAGTATGAGATAAGATTTGACATTATTAATAGCTTTATATACTTTTTACTTGTTGTCGAACCTATATCCAATTCTTTATTAATTCTGATTAAATTTGAAGTGCTGTGGGTTCAAGTTGAACTGTTCTGTATATCTATTTTAATGATATTAGGTACCTTCCACTTCAAAGAATTCACTAAAAAAATTAAAGAATGGACAAGATATGAATTAGTATATTTTGGTTTGTTAACTTCGGCAATGAGTATTAGCTCAGGGTTTATGTTGTATTGGATAATTCCTACTAGCATAAGCATATTGAAGCTTATTATTTTGAATCTTTTGGTGATGTCACCAATAGCAGGTGCAATTATAACTATTATTTTAAAAGGTAGTGGTGAAGAAGAAAAATATATTGGTACTTTAAAGAAAATTGAAAATAAGGAGAACTAAAATGAAAGAACTTTCACCTAAATACAATCCAGCCGAGGTTGAGGCTGGTCGTTATCAAAAATGGCTTGATGCAGATGTTTTCAAGCCTTCAGGCGATCAAAAGGCTAAACCTTATTCAATCGTTATTCCACCACCAAACGTAACTGGTAAACTTCACCTTGGTCACGCTTGGGATACGACCTTGCAAGATATCATCATCCGTCAAAAACGCATGCAAGGTTTTGATACCCTTTGGCTGCCAGGGATGGACCACGCCGGTATTGCCACTCAGGCTAAGGTTGAGGAGCGCTTACGTGGTGAGGGCATTACTCGTTACGACCTCGGTCGTGAGAAATTCCTCGAGAAAGTCTGGGAATGGAAAGACGAATATGCGACGACCATCAAGGAACAATGGGGCAAGATGGGGCTTTCTGTAGACTACTCTCGTGAGCGTTTTACTCTTGACGAAGGTTTGTCAAAAGCCGTCCGCAAGGTCTTTGTGGAGCTTTACAAGAAAGGGTGGATCTACCGTGGTGAGTTTATCATCAACTGGGACCCAGCAGCTCGCACAGCCCTTTCGGATATTGAGGTGATCCACAAGGATGTGGAAGGTGCCTTCTACCACATGAACTACATGCTAGAAGATGGCTCACGCGCCCTTGAAGTTGCGACAACTCGTCCTGAGACTATGTTTGGGGACGTTGCCGTTGCGGTCAATCCAGAAGACCCACGCTACAAGGACTTGATTGGCAAACATGTCATCCTTCCAATCGCTAATAAACTCATCCCAATCGTTGCGGATGAGCATGCAGATCCTGAGTTTGGTACTGGTGTCGTGAAAATCACACCTGCCCACGATCCAAACGACTTCTTGGTTGGTCAACGCCATAACTTGCCACAAGTCAACGTCATGAACGATGACGGAACCATGAATGACTTGGCCTTTGAATTTGCAGGCATGGATCGTTTTGAAGCTCGTAAGGCAGTCGTTGCTAAGTTGGAAGAAATCGGTGCCCTCGTTAAAATAGAAAAACGTGTTCACAGTGTTGGTCACTCAGAGCGTACAGGTGTCGTGGTTGAACCACGCTTGTCTACGCAATGGTTCGTTAAGATGGACCAATTGGCGAAAAATGCCATCGCCAACCAAGACACAGACGACAAGGTAGAATTCTACCCACCTCGTTTCAACGATACCTTCCTCCAATGGATGGAAAATGTTCACGACTGGGTTATCTCACGTCAGCTCTGGTGGGGTCACCAAATCCCTGCTTGGTACAATGCTGAGGGTGAAATATATGTCGGCGAAGAAGCTCCAGAAGGCGACGGATGGACTCAGGACGAAGACGTTTTGGACACTTGGTTCAGCTCTGCCCTTTGGCCATTCTCAACCATGGGCTGGCCTGAGGTCGACTCAGCAGACTTCAAACGTTACTTCCCAACTTCAACCTTGGTAACAGGTTACGACATCATCTTCTTCTGGGTGTCTCGTATGATCTTCCAATCCTTGGAATTCACTGGTCGTCAGCCATTCCAAAACGTGCTGATCCACGGTCTCATCCGTGACGAGCAAGGACGCAAGATGTCTAAATCTCTCGGTAACGGAATTGACCCAATGGATGTTATCGAGAAATACGGTGCCGATGCCCTTCGCTGGTTCCTTTCAAACGGTTCTGCGCCAGGTCAAGACGTGCGCTTCTCTTACGAGAAAATGGATGCTTCATGGAACTTCATTAACAAGATCTGGAACATCTCTCGCTACATCCTCATGAACAATGAAGGCTTGACCCTTGAGCAAGCTACTGCCAATGTGGAAAAAGTGGTCAACAAGGAAGCTGGAAATGTCACAGACCGCTGGATTCTCCACAACCTCAATGAAACGATCGGCAAGGTAACTGAGAACTTTGATAAGTTTGAATTTGGTGTGGCTGGTCACATCCTCTACAACTTCATCTGGGATGAGTTTGCGGACTGGTATGTTGAGTTGACCAAGGAAGTCCTTTATAGCGATAACGAAGAAGAGAAAGTCATCACACGTTCTGTTCTCCTATACACTTTAGACAAGATCCTTCGTCTCCTTCACCCAATCATGCCATTTGTGACAGAAGAAATCTTTGGACAAATCTCAGAAGGCTCTATCGTTACAGCAGAATACCCAACTGTTAATCCAGCCTTTGAAGACCTTGCTGCCCACACTGGTGTAGAGAGCCTCAAAGACTTGATCCGTGCCGTTCGGAATGCGCGTGCTGAAGTAAACGTAGCACCAAGCAAGCCTATCACGGTTCTTGTTAAGACTAGCGATAGCGACTTGGAAGCCTTCTTTAACAGCAATGTCAACTACATCAAACGCTTCACAAATCCAGAGCACTTGGAAATCGCATCAACCATCCCTGCACCTGAACTTGCTATGTCAAGCGTCATCACAGGAGCAGAAATTTACCTGCCGCTGGCAGACCTCCTCAATGTCGAAGAAGAACTAGCTCGTCTCGACAAGGAACTGGCTAAATGGCAAAAAGAACTGGACATGGTCGGCAAGAAACTCTCTAACGAACGCTTCGTAGCCAATGCCAAACCAGAAGTCGTCCAAAAAGAACGCGACAAACAAGCCGACTACCAAGCCAAGTACGACGCGACCGTCGCACGTATTGATGAGATGAAGAAACTTGTTAAATAAACACAGAAGCACGGTGATGAGCCGTGTTTTTTGGTAGGTTTTATGATAAAATTAAAGAAAATACTTAGAACGTGGAGAATAAGATGATGCAAACAATTACAGGAAAGATTCGTCCATCTAGTCGACACCTTTTTACTATAGGTGAGGATTTAATTCAAGATAAGTTTGCAGCAATAATGGAATTGGTAAAAAATTCTTATGATGCTGATGCTACTGAGGTCACTGTTAACATAAATCGCAAAGTAGATGATAGTATCACAGTTACCGTAGAAGATAATGGTATAGGTATGTCTCTTGAAGACATACAAACTAAATGGTTAGTCCCGTCAACGGCAAACAAATTAAATAATAGAATTAGTCGAAATGGTAGAATAATGCAGGGAAGAAAAGGAATTGGACGATATGCTGCAAATATTCTTGGAGATGACTTGTTACTTTCTACAATAACTAGTCAAGGTGAGTCTACGGAAGTATATGTTGACTGGTCTGAGTTTGATAAATATGATTATTTGGATGAAATTGATATTGTAATTGAAACTTCTGAATCCAGTAAAAGGTCCGGTACAATTTTGGTTACATCTCATAAACTTGATAAAAATACAGAAGGCGAGGAGGATGAAAAAGATTGGTCTCGTGAAGATATAGAAAAACTAATTTTCGAATTAAAAAAATTAATACCTCCATATCAAGTTATAAATGAGGATGACAGCTTTAATATTTTCATCAAGACTCAAAATTTTGATGAGGATATTGAACTTGTAGTCTCACCTTTTCCTTTTTTAGAAATATACGATTATAGAATTCATGGAGAAGTTAAGGAAACTGGAGAAGCAATTTTATATTACGAAAATCAAAGAAAAAGTTCAGAAATCGAAACAATTATAGAATCACTATCCCCTACAAAATGCGGAATAATTAAATTAGATATCAGGGTTTATGATCGAGATAAAACAGCCATTGATAGTTTAATAGGTCGTGGTTTAAAAGATGAAAAAACTGGGAAATACTTAACAAATCTTCAGACTAGACAATTACTTAATGATTTTAATGGTATTGGTGTCTATAGAAATGGTTTCCGAATAAGACCACTGGGAGATCCAGAAAATGATTGGCTTGAACTAAATAAGAGAAGAGTACAAAATCCTAGCTTTAGAATTGGTAGTAACCAAACAATAGGATATGTTCAAATTGAGTCAGAAGAAATCTCAGGTTTACATGAACAAAGTGCACGAGACGGATTGAAAAAAACGAATAGTTATTATGGTTTGATATCAACAACTCAAGAAGTTCTCTCTCTATTAGAGCAAAGACGGTTTATTTATCGAAGAAAGACAGAATCCTTTAGTAAACAGAGCTCAGTAAACAATAAACTTAATTTATTATCGGATTATACGCTACTTTCAAAGAATTTGAATAAAGTTCTTCAGGATTTTGGGCTAGAAAACTCTTCTATTGAAAAAGTTAATCAACTTATTTTAAAAGAAGAAGATAAAAAACAGAAACTTGCAGATGAATTGAGTAATGCTATAGCTGTCTATCAGGGGCAGGCTACTTTAGGAAAAATAATAGATGTTGTTATGCATGAAGGAAGAAGACCATTGCATTATTTTGAAAATCAAATACCGAATTTAAACGATACGATTGATAAATTTCTACTACAGAGGGATGACACTTTAAGAGAAAGACTTAAAAAAATATCAGACGGAGTGAGTCGAAATTCATACGCTCTATCAGAATTGTTTAATAAATTAAATCCATTAGCAACACGAAAAAGGAATAAAGCTAAAGTATTCTCCTTGACAGAAACTATCCAGGATACACTTAAGATTTTTGAGAACGAGTTGAAAAAACAAAACATAGTAGTTCAGATTTCTCCTAACAATAATATTGATTTTTATGGTTGGTCTCAAGATATTACAACGATATTTGCTAATTTAATTGATAACAGTCTATATTGGATGAAGGATTGTAAAGATTCTAAAATAATTAATATTTCAATCGTAGAAAACGAAGCCGAAATCGTTATTGATTATACTGACACTGGCATAGGTATTCCAAGAGAATTAATTCAACATGACTTGATTTTTGATCCTGAATTTACAACTAAAAACGAAGGTTCAGGATTGGGGTTAGCTATTTCCGGTGAAGCGGCAGAAAGAAATAAATTTAAATTAAGCGCTTTAGAGCATCAAGGCGGAGCTCACTTTAGATTATCGTATAGCAAGGAAGATATATAAAAGGAAGATATATAAAATGTGTACTATTTTTAAATTTTTATATGTTGAAGATGATTTAGATATGATTGAAACAATGGAAGATTCAATTGTAACTATTAATGAGAAGACAGAAAAAGGCAATAAATTTCAGATGCAAGTTGTTAGTTCATCTTCTGATGCATTGCTATTTTTAGATAAGTATGATTTCGATTTCGTTCTTATTGATATCAAATTACATGGAGGAGATTCTGGTAACATTGTAATAGATAAAATAAAAAAGGATTATAAAATTCCATGTGCCATACTGTCAGGCACTCCAGATACAGATGATGGCGATCTCATAAAAATTTTCACAAAGTCCAATTGTAAAAATCACGAAATATTAGAAGAGATGGCTTCTGAAGTTGGTTTATTCAAAGTCATTGGAAAACGAGGTATTATTGATGCTAACTTGCAAAAATTGTTTTGGGATAATTTTTATAAGGATAGTAATTACTGGAAAAGAATAAAGGATAGTCTAACAGATAGGAGCATGGAACAATTAGTACTAAGATACACTATTTCTCATTTATATGAACTCTTAGATTATGAATCTGAACAATATGAAACAATTGAAATGTTTATCAACCCCTACATCTATCTTGAAGGAATAAAAACTGGTACTGTAGTACAAGAAACACAAGATTTAGCTAATAAAAATTTTATAGTACTATCACCACCTTGCGATCTTGCTATTCGAAGTGATGATGTCCCAAAAACAGATTCAGTTTTATTAGTGGAAATTGAAAACTATTCAGTGCATATTAAACATAGAGATGATTTGTTAGAGCCTTCAAAAGCTTTCAAAAAGGATATAGGTAAATTGGTTAAAAATAATCATTCCGATAATTTATACTG
>NZ_RJPH01000009.1:0-92666 GCF_003944205.1 Streptococcus oralis subsp. dentisani | reverse complement strand
CAACACGATTCTTATCACAGGTTTTTAGAGAGTAAGGGAATCCAAACATCTATGTCACGTAAAGGTAACAGCCCAGACAACGGTATGATGGAATCTTTCTTTGGCATTTTGAAATCGGAAATGTTTTATGGTTATGAGAAGGCGTTTCAGTCGCTTAAGCAATTGGAACAAGCTATTGTGGACTATATTGATTACTACAACAACAAACGAATTAAGGTCAAACTAAAAGGACTTAGCCCTATGCAATACAGAACTAAATCCTTCGCTTAAATTATTTGTCTAACTTTTTGGGGTCAGTACACAGAGCTGGTTTTTGCATGTCTAATTGTCTGTTTCTACGAATCGTCCGAGGATGTGGACATTTTCGGATACAGAGACAAAGGCTGTCGGATCGACCTGTTTCATGATGTGTTTAAAATCATTAAACTCTGCTCGAGTGATAACCGTAATCAAGACTGCTTTTCTCTCATGATTATAGGTTCCTTCTGCATCGTGGATCATGGTTGCTCCGCGGTGCAATTTCTTATGGATTTTTTCGATTACCTTGTCAGGATTATTGGTCACAATCATGGCCTGCATGCGTTTTTGCTTGGTAAAGACAGCGTCTGTCACACGACTCGATACAAAAATGGTAATCATAGAGTAGAGGGCGTATTTCCAACCAAAGGTCAATCCTGCTATCAGCATGATGGTTCCATTTACCAGGAAAGAAATACTACCGACATTCTTACCCGTTTTCTTTCGAATGGTGAGACTGACGATATCTGTACCTCCGCTTGAAATATTGTTACGGAGCGCAAAACCAATCCCCAAGCCCATGACAACACCCCCAAAAAGGGCATTGATGATGGGATCCTCTGTCAAGGTCACAACTGGCACAAGCTGGATAAAGAGAGAACTCATGGATACTGTGATAAAGGTAAAGATTGTAAACTTATGCCCAATCTGATACCAAGCTAAAATCATCAATGGAAAATTGATAGCATAAAAGGTTAGCGATATCGGAATGTAAAAGCCAAACCAGTGATGACTCAAGGCAGAGATAATCTGTGCCAAACCGGTCGCACCACTGGAGTAAACGTGTCCTGGTTGAAAAAAGAAATTGACTGCTACTGCTGACAAAAAGCCATAAACCAGAGAGGCCGATACTTTCTCATCATATTTTTCCCGAGAGATACTTTGTAAAACTCGTAAGATTTTTATCTGATAAGCAAAGCGGCGCAGATAATAGCGCCACCGCTTAATTTGTTTTGCTTGTTTCATCTTCTTCTACTTGTAAGCTGAGTTCCTCTAGTTGTTTGAGAGCGACTGTTGATGGAGCTTGTGTCATTGGGTCGGTTGCCTTATTGTTCTTAGGAAAGGCAATGACTTCACGGATATTTTCTTCTCCTGCTAAGAGCATCACAAAACGGTCAAGACCGATAGCCAAACCACCATGTGGTGGGAAACCATAGTCCATGGCCTCAAGAAGGAAACCAAACTGGTCATTTGCTTCTTCAGCTGAGAAACCAAGAGCCTTGAACATGCGTTCTTGAAGGTCTTTTTGGTTGATACGAAGACTACCACCACCAAGCTCATAACCGTTCAAGACGATATCGTAAGCAATGGCACGAACCTTAGCCAAATCGCCTTCTAATTCGTGGACTGTTTCTTCCTGTGGAAGAGTAAATGGATGGTGGGCGCTCATGTAGCGACCTTCTTCTTCAGACCATTCAAACATTGGCCAATCAACCACCCAAAGGAAGTTGAATTTATCGTTATCAATCAAGTCAAGCTCTTTGGCGATACGGCCACGAAGGGCGCCTAGTGTTGCATTGGCCACTTCAAGCGTATCCGCCACAAATAGAACCAAATCCTTATCTTCAAGACCAAGTGCTGCAGTCAAATCTGCTTGGATCCCAGTCAAGAACTTGGCAACTGGTCCATTTAATTCTCCATCAACTACCTTGACCCAAGCAAGACCTTTGGCTCCGTACTGTTTGGCTACTTCGGTCATCTTGTCGATGTCTTTACGTGAGTAGTTATCTGCAGCTCCTTTGACTACAATGGCTTTAACGGCAGGTGCTTCTGAGAAGACTTTGAAATCAACACCCTTGACCACTTCTGTCAAGTCCTGAAGCAACATGTCAAAACGGGTATCAGGTTTGTCAGAACCATAAAGTGCCATCGCATCGTCGTATTTCATACGAGGGAATGGAAGCGTCACGTCAATGCCTTTGTTTTCTTTCATCACGCGCGCAATCAAGCCTTCTGTAATATCTTGGATTTCTTGCTCCGTAAGGAAGGATGTTTCCAAGTCGACCTGAGTGAACTCAGGCTGACGATCACCACGCAAGTCCTCGTCACGGAAACATTTGACGATTTGGTAGTAACGGTCAAACCCAGCATTCATCAAGAGCTGTTTCGTGATTTGTGGACTTTGAGGAAGGGCGTAAAAATGCCCTTTATTGACACGAGATGGCACCAAATAGTCACGCGCCCCTTCTGGCGTTGATTTAGAAAGGAATGGCGTCTCCACATCGATAAACTCCAACTCATCCAAGTAGTTACGGATAGAGTGGGTCACCTTAGCACGAAGCTTAAGGTTTTCTAGCATTTCTGGACGACGAAGGTCAAGGTAACGGTAACGCAAACGTGTATCGTCATTGGCCTCAATCCCATCCTTAATCTCAAAAGGCGTTGTTTTGGCTGTATTAAGCACCGTCAAAGCTGTCACGTTCAACTCAACCGCACCTGTTGGCAACTTATCATTAGCTTGCTCACGCGCAGCGACTTGCCCAGTCACCTCGATGACAAACTCACTGCGAAGACTTTCAGCTGTTGCCATGACCTCTGCAGATACTTTTTCAGGGTTGATAACCAACTGCATGATTCCTTCACGGTCACGAAGGTCGATAAAGATCAAACCACCCAAGTCACGACGACGGCCAACCCATCCTTTCAAAGTAATTTCTTGTCCGATATGTTCCTCACGAACACGACCAGCATACATACTACGTTTCATGTTTTCTCTCCTCTTTTATTCTGTTACTATTTTACCATAAAAGCGCAGGCTCTTCATGAAAATCAGCAGAAAAGTTTGATTGTCTTTAGAAATCAAAACGAACAGACAAAAAATCCGATGAAAACGTCATCGGATTCCCTAAATATGATTTTTAACCTTTTTTACGCTTTTCGGCAATCTCAGTTGCCTTTTTGGGTAGGACAATCTCCGTCGCATAAGCTGTCGCAAAACGTAAGATTCCTGCAATAGGCGCAAAGACAACTGCTAGATAGTTGTAAAAGAAGTCGCCTTTAAAGGCATAGGCAAGTGCCCCGATGATAAAGAAGAGAACGACTGCCTGTATCACTGCTAATAAAATTACTCGTTTCATGTGACCTCCTGACTCTATTATAGCATGAGTATCATCAAAAAGCCGATTAAATTATTCAAAGCGTGGAGAGAAATACTGTAAAGAAGGCCTTTTCGGTTCACATAAGCCAGACCCAAACTCAATCCCAGACTGGCATAAACTAAAAACTGTTGCAAAGTTCCTGGAAAATGAATCAAGGCAAAAAGCACACTTGATACGAGGAGAAACGGAGCTGTCTGTTTGCTGTTGTTCTGTTTAGGAAAGAGATAGCGCGCTAACATCCCTCTAAAAATGAGTTCTTCTGTCAGAGGAGCAAAGACCACCACCATAAAGAAACCAAAGACAGGCTGTGCAACTGTCAGCTGTGATACGATTTGTTGATTGACCGACGGATCATCTGGCAAAAAGAACTGGGCTGTAATCGCCACTAGCAAAACCAGTGTTGGCAACCAGATATAACGATTAAAAGCAGTCGTCTGGATGCTAACCTTTTCTGTCTGATACCATCTGTAAACTCCATAAACATAGGCCCCTGACAGGACGATATAAAGTGGCAAGACTCCAAAGATTGAAGCCCCTAGTCCAAGAGCTGATAAAGCCATACTCTGAACCAGACCATAGCCAAAGAAAAAGGATAGAACAGCTAGAAGAAACCAGCCAAGATTTTTAAGTAATTTCATAAAAGACTCCTATTTGAAATAGCGTTTTACCATAGGTAACTGCATCACATTGATGTAAATATGGATAGTTCCTACGAGCAAGAAAGCTAGTAACTGAATCTCTCCTGTCAATAAAGAAAAGAGATCAATCAGAAAGTAGAGACCTGGCAAAACATACTGATTTAATTGGAATAAAACCCGAAAACTCTGTTCCAAATTAGCCTGACGCTCCCCTTCATCATAAGAATTTATATAGTCCAAAACATCCTTTGGTGTAGAGAAGAATTCCAAATCAAACTGACGAACGATTGCAATTGTTTTATAGAGATATTTTTGAGCACTGAAAACCATCGCTAATGCCAAAAAAGAAAGAGATAATGTTAGATAGCTTACATTCAGTACAATTACTTCACTTCCTGAAATGAAGAGAGACAATAAAATCGCTACGCCTGTTATATTAAAAGCGATGGTTCCAAACTCAAGATTACGATACATTTGCACATAATAGGTTTCATTCAGATCATCATCCATTTCCTCTTGATACAAGGAGTGAAACTTTCTACTTTTCTTTAAGAAATTGAAAGTCAAAAGAATGCTAATAAAACCTAACAGTAAACAAATAGCTGATATCCATGGTATCAAGACCTTTACATCTAAAATAGTTCCATGGGATTCTGCACGTGTCTTAAACATCCCTGCAAAACTGCCCAAGAAGCCTCCCAAGATAACAGCCATTAAAAATAACAATCCACGTTTCTTTTTCATATTCATACTCTTTCTAATCTAAACCAATCCAACTAACCACTGACCAAATGCTTTCCCTGATTCATAAATAGCTGTTAAGCCTTCTGTTCCAAGTGACACCAAAATCAAACAAACAGAAAGTAAGAGAATAGCTTGATTTCTTGCTTTTTTTGCTCCATCTCCCAAGGGTTCATTCCCAAGCCAACCTGCTAGATAGGCATAGAGAGTTACTGTTATAATCCCAATCTCCGTCGAAGAGAGAAATAACAAGACTGTCACCAAACGAACGATATTGGCTTGAATGTTAAAATAATTTCCTAAACCTGCACAAACACCGGCAAGTTCTTTGTGCTCAGTATCGACTTGAAAACCTGCTAAAAACTCTCTCATGATTTTTCTCCTTTTTCACTTGCTAAATTTTTTGATTTCTTTTCAATCCAGTCAACTACTGGGATGAGAGCAAAGTAGGCCCAAATAAATTGGTCACTTTGATAGGAACTAAACCAGCCTAATTCTATCCCAATCAATAGAAATACGCTGACTAATAGAGCTATGGCAACTACATAATAAATCACTTTATACTTATTCATTCCTCATCCTCCTCTATCCGAAATACCGACTCGACTGGTTCATTGAATATCTGTGAAATCTTCAGGGCGATTACAATGGACGGGGTGTATTCGTCCCGTTCTAGTAGGCTAATGGTCTGTCTGGAAACTCCTGCTAACTTGGCCAGTTCGGTTTGATTGAGACCATCGCGAGCCCGAAGCTCTTTTAAACGATTTTTAAGCATTCCTTTCTCCTTTACTCTTAACTTGCTTATATTGTAACACATCTTTTTCTTTTTGACAAGTATATTTGTCAAAAAGTTTATGATTTTTGTCATTTTGCAAAAGAAAAAGGTCAGGAATAAGATCCTGACCAGTTTATCTGTCATTAAAAGCCCAATTTTTCAAAGATTTCTGAGAAGTTTTGGCTGATAGCATCAAGTGATACTTGCACTTCTTCTCGTGTTTGGTTGTTCTTGACCGTCACTTGTCCGCTTTCGACTTCGCTCTCTCCTAGCGTGATGAGGGTCTTAGCCGCAAAGACATCGGCTGACTTGAACTGAGCTTTGAGTTTACGGTTGAGGTAATCACGCTCTGCTTTAAATCCTTGTTGACGAAGAGCCTGTACCAATTCCAAGGCCTTGACATTTGCTCCCTCACCCAAGACTGCGATATAGACATCTAGGGCGTTTTCGACAGGGAGGGCCACTCCTTGCTTTTCAAGGATGAGAAGCAGGCGCTCCACACCAAGGCCAAACCCAAATCCAGCAGTTTCAGGACCACCAAAGTAGGCAACCAAACCATCGTAGCGACCACCTGCACAGACGGTCAAGTCATTGCCTTCGATCTCAGTGATAAACTCGAAAATGGTGTGGTTGTAGTAGTCCAGACCGCGCACCATATTGGTATCGATGATATAGTCTACTCCAAGATTTTCCAACATCTGACGGACAGCATCAAAATGAGCTTGGCTTTCTTCATCAAGGAAGTCCAAGATAGACGGTGCATTCTCCACTGCCACCTTGTCTTCTTTTTCCTTAGAGTCCAAGACACGGAGGGGATTTTCCTCCAAACGACGCTGGCTATCCTTAGACAAGGTCTCCTTGAGCGGTGTCAAATAGGCAATCAAGGCTTGACGGTAAGCCGCACGGCTCTCAGGATTTCCAAGAGTATTAAGATGCAATTTGACACCTTGGATGCCGATTTCTTTCAAGAAATGAGCTGCCATAGAGATGGTTTCCACATCGGTAGCTGGATTGCTTGAGCCAAAACACTCAACACCAATCTGGTGGAACTGACGCAAACGACCTGCCTGTGGACGCTCATAACGGAACATAGGGCCCATGTAATAGAACTTACTTGGCTTTTGCACTTCTGGTGCGAAGAGTTTATTTTCAACATAGGAGCGGACGACTGGCGCAGTTCCTTCTGGACGAAGGGTGATATGGCGGTCACCCTTGTCATAGAAATCGTACATTTCCTTGGTTACGATATCCGTTGTATCTCCGACAGAGCGACTGATAACCTCGTAATGCTCAAAAATAGGCGTGCGCACTTCTGCATAGTTATAACGCTTGAAAATTTCACGGGCAAAGCCCTCAACATACTGCCATTTGGCAGACTCAGCAGGTAAAATATCCTGCGTTCCTTTTGGTTTTTGTAATTTCATAGGGAATCCTCTTTAAACTTAATAGTCTTATTTTACCATAAATAGAGGGATTAAGACAGTATGAAAAAAATTAGGATTTACATATCATTTTTGAGATTCAGACTTGTCAAAAGGATAGCCAGCAAGGAAAGGACAACAAAAAAGATCCAAGTCAACTGCATATTCCATACGGCTACAAGTGAAAAACAGGCTGTACCAAGAGGTACTGATAAGGTAAACAATAAACCCAAAAAATTACTGGTACGAGCTAGAACCTCTGGAGCTAGATTTTTCATGAGCATGGCACTAATCTTTGGGGACACTTTACCAGACACATACAAGGTTAAAAAGAGGAATAGCAAACCAAGCACGACTTGATTGAATAAGTTAGCCAGACCAACTAGACTGACTCCTAATGTCGCCCACATCATCAATCTAGGCAAGGACTGCTTCCCAAAATAATCATTGCCCGTAAGGCTACTGATGATGATTGCTAATAAAACACAAACTTGTTCGATAAATAGTGCCTCTGTGTAAGAAAAATTTAAGAGAGAATGGCTCAAAAAGAAGATGTTATAAATGCTTCCCAGAGCGCCGCCCAGGGCATTGATAAGCAAGACAGCAAAGATCATGAACCCAAAGTTTTTCTGTCCACTTTTTAGAAAAACGAGACGTAAATTTCGGTAAATTGTTAGGAACTGTTCTTTGATAGAAAGCTTCTCATTTTTTAGGATTTCACCATCAGCAGATGAAATTGACCGGCTTAATTTTCTTTTTCCTAAAAAGAGAATAGCGGCTGATACTAGAAAAAAACAGGCATTGATTCCCGCAACGAGAGAAAAATTATTGACCGATAGACCTAAGAGCCAGACTCCGAAAGCTTGACCACCAATAGCTGAAATATAGGTGATAAACTGGGAAAAAGAATAAGCCTCCATCAGATCATTTTCAGCTACTTTTTCCTTAACGAGAGGCATGCGTAAGCCACCTGCAAAATCACTAATCACATCGCTAATGACATTGATCAAACATAAGCTAGAAAAGGCAAAAAGACCAGCTTGACCAAGCACCAGAGCTGCCAGGAAAAAGAGAAGAGCCTGAAACAAACCGCTATAGGTCATCCATTTGACCTTGTCCCTCGTGTAATCTGCCCGAATCCCTACAAAAACTGTAAAGAGAGTCGGAAGAATCATGACAATATTCGCCATAGCAACCGCAAAAGATGCTTGTGGCAAGGTCGATGCATAGACGATAAATACCAGGTTAAAAATTGAAGCACCAAAAGCATTGAAGAATCGTGACAAAGTCAAGAGACGATAAGCTTGATTTCTAAACAATAGTTTCATAGGTAATCTCCCTTCTTGTTCTAATCCCTATATGAAGTATGACTATAGTATAGCACTTAGAAATTTGAGATGGAGAACTTTTGAATATATGCAACACACAAAATAAGAAAAAAACGATAGAACCTTTGTAATGACCTGAGAGAGGGCAAGAGTTCTATCGCTTCAAATTTCAAATTTTTTTCTTGGTTTGCAGATATTCAACAATCGGTCGTTTTTCGATAGTATTCAGCAGATTTATTACAGCCAAGCATCTCAAAAATACGAACAGCATCTTCCATCTTTTTTTGTCCTTCCTTAACTCTGCCTTGCTTGCTATCAAGGAGACCTTCCGCCCACAAATAGACAATTCGGAAATAGGTCTCATTTTCCTTGTAGAAATGCTCTTCGATGACACGTTTAAAATAATGGGCATTGGTAAATTCTTCACACTCAATACTGGCTAAAAAACCATTCAGTAGCATGGTGTGAAATAGGTTCCGATTTCCCTTCATTTCCATTAGAAAATCAGATTTTCGGACCATTTCTCGTACATATCTAGTAAAAAGAGGAACAGATAGGAGTGGGGAACTAACTGAGAACAAATTGAGTTCATAGCTTCCCCAAATCTCGGTAGAAAACAGGTAATCATGAAGGACTTTCCCTTCCTCTGTTGTTAACTCTACCGTTTCATCCATGCTCTTCATATAAGACTTGATCATAATGGCATTTAGAATATGTTTCTGTTTGTTTTGAGAATTGGCAGACTTTTGATACTCCTTGCGATACAAGTCCTCGAGAGGCGCTATGTTCTTTGGATCCAAGATATCTGTGATTTCTTTTCTCAACTCAGAATCTGTATCATACTGAAAACCTCTCGCCAGAAAGAGGATTTCCTCTACACTCGCAGATATATTTTCTAGGGCAAACAGAAACTTTCCCACCGAAAGTTCACTCTGACCTGTTTCAAATCGGGACAACATGGACGGCGAAAATTGTCCCCCAGTTGCTTGTCTCAGCGAGATATTTTTTGACTCTCGTAATTGTCTAAAGACTTTTCCAATCTGCTCCATAGACTTCCCCTTGATTCCGTATTTTCTTCATTTTATCATATTTTTCAGAAAATTCATCAAAAACTTGCTAAATTGTCAGAATTATGAGAAAATAGAGGATATTTATCACGTGGAGGGACTGTTATGAGAGACGATATCAAAATCAATGACCGCGCTTTGGCCTTACAAGACCAAATTATCGAAAAACTAGAGAAGGTTTTTGATACAGATGTGGAATTGGATGTTTATAATCTAGGACTGATTTATGAAATTAATCTGGATGAAACAGGTCTCTGCAAGATTGTCATGACTTTCACCGACACTGCCTGCGATTGCGCCGAAAGCCTGCCTATCGAAATCGTCGCAGGTCTCAAACAAATCGAGGGTATCGAAGATGTCAAGGTTGAAGTTACCTGGTCGCCTGCTTGGAAGATCACACGAATCAGTCGCTACGGCCGTATCGCCCTTGGACTGCCACCTCGTTAATACTCTTCAAAAATCTCTTCAAACCACGTCAGCTTTATCTCCAACCTCAAAGCTGTGCTTTGAGCAACCTGCGCCTAGCTTTCTAGTTTGCTCTTTGATTTTTATTGAGTATAAGCAGGCAAATCACTTTTGAAGATGAAAAGAAGCAAGCCGAAATGGCTTGCTTTTTGAGTTTATTTTTTACCTGACTTGTCCATATTCCAGAAGTCTGTCACGGCTCCGCGAGAAGCGGATGATACGATGTGGGCATATTTACCGAGAACACCACGGCTGTAAAGTGGTGGCAAGGTTGTTTCTGCCTTGCGTTTTTCAAGTTCTTCTTCAGATACGGCCATGGAAATTTCTTTGGTATCTTGGTCAACCGTAACGATGTCACCTGTACGGAGGTAGGCAATCGGTCCACCATCCTGAGCTTCAGGAGCGATATGTCCGACAACCAGACCATAAGTACCACCAGAGAAGCGTCCATCTGTCAAGAGGGCAACCTTATCTCCTTGACCTTTACCAACGATCATAGAAGAAAGTGAGAGCATCTCAGGCATACCAGGACCACCCTTCGGTCCAACGAAACGAACAACGACAACATCGCCATCAACGATTTCATCTGTCAAGACAGCCTGGATAGCGTCTTCTTCTGAGTCAAAGACCTTAGCTGGTCCAACGTGACGACGCACTTTAACACCTGATACCTTGGCAACCGCTCCATCAGGGGCAAGGTTCCCGTTCAAGATGATAAGCGGACCGTCTGCACGTTTTGGATTTTCAAGTGGCATAATGACTTTTTGGCCTGGTGTAAGGTCTGCAAAGTCAGCCAAGTTTTCAGCGACTGTCTTACCAGTACATGTGATACGGTCGCCATGAAGGAAACCATTTGCCAAAAGGTATTTCATAACCGCTGGCACACCACCGACTTCGTAGAGGTCTTGGAAGACATACTGACCAGATGGTTTCAAGTCAGCCAAGTGAGGCACACGTTCTTGGATTGTATTGAAGTCCTCAAGTGACAAGTCAACATTAGCCGCATGGGCAATGGCAAGCAAGTGAAGAGTGGCATTTGTAGAACCACCGAGAGCCATCGTTACAGTGATGGCATCTTCAAAGGCTTCACGAGTCAAGATATCTGATGGTTTGAGACCAAGTTCCAGCATCTTAACAACAGCACGTCCTGCTGCTTCGATATCTTCTTTCTTGTCGGCTGATTCAGCTGGGTGAGATGAAGATCCTGGCAAACTCATACCGAGAACTTCGATAGCAGTCGCCATGGTGTTAGCTGTATACATACCACCACAGCCACCAGGGCCCGGGCAGGCATTACATTCAAGACGTTTCACGTCCTCAGCTGTCATGTCACCGTGGTTCCATTTTCCGATTCCCTCAAAAACAGAAACCAAGTCAATGTCTTTTCCATCAAGATTTCCCGGTGCAATGGTTCCACCATAGGCGAAAATAGCTGGAATATTCATGTTAGCAATGGCAATCATAGAACCAGGCATGTTCTTGTCACAGCCACCGATAGCGACAAAGGCATCGACGTTATGACCACCCATCGCCGCCTCGATAGAGTCCGCAATGATATCACGAGATGTTAGAGAGAAACGCATACCAGGCGTTCCCATGGCAATCCCGTCCGCTACGGTAATGGTTCCAAACTGTACAGGCCAAGCACCTGCAGATTTGACACCTTCTTTAGCTAATTTCCCGAAATCATGCAAGTGAATGTTACATGGTGTATTTTCCGCCCAAGTCGAAATCACTCCCACAATCGGTGTTTCAAAGTCCTTATCTGTCATACCAGTCGCTCGAAGCATAGCACGGTTTGGTGATTTAACCATGCTATCATAAATGCTACTGCGGTGACGTTTATCTAATTCAGTCATCTTATCCCTCCCGTTTCAGTTTTTACTATTATAGCACATTTTAAAGGCAATGAACAGAAGAAAATTCTTGAATTTTCAGAAAATTCTATACAGCAATATTTTCTTTAAAAATGTTACATTTATTTCTTGACTTTATAAATTAAAGTGATATCATTTAGATATCATAAAGCAGGAGGTCATTCTTATGACTGAAAAACTAATCAATTCAAAACCAAATGGTGTATTCGCATTAATTCTCATTGAATTGACACTCGTACTTGGTATCTTTATATTTATAATGGGTGCTGGTTCGGAAAACGTTTTTGGAATTATTATCGGTCTTTTATTAATCTTAATTTCAGTTCTAGCTCATGCTGGTTTAAAAGTTGTCAAACCTCAGGAAGCTCTGGTTTTGACCCTCTTTGGTAATTATACAGGTACCATCAAAGAACCTGGTTTTTACTTTGTCAATCCTTTTAGCATAGCAGTCAACCCTGCAAACCACACTCGACTTGGTCAAAGTGGTGATGTTAGCACAAAATCTCCTTTTTCAGGAATGAAATCATCAAATGGCAATGATGTAAACCTTGAAATTGGCAAGAAACAGATTTCCCTCAAAGTTATGACTTTGAGCAATTCCCGTCAAAAGATTAACGATTGCTTAGGTAACCCTGTTGAAATTGGAATTGCGGTAACTTGGAGAGTTGTCGATACAGCCAAAGCAGTCTTCAACGTTGATAACTATAAAGAATATCTCTCATTGCAGTGTGATAGCGCCCTTCGTAATATTGTCCGCATCTATCCTTACGATGTGTCTCCTAATGTAGATACTACAGGGGATGGACAAGCAGATGAAGGTAGTCTCCGTGGCTCTAGTGAAATTGTAGCTAACCGTATTCGTGAAGAAATCCAAAGTCGCGTAGAAGATGCTGGCTTGGAAATCCTTGAAGCACGTATCACTTATCTAGCTTATGCACCAGAAATTGCAGCTGTTATGCTTCAACGCCAACAAGCATCTGCCATTATTGATGCCCGTAAGATGATTGTAGACGGCGCTGTGGGAATGGTTGAAATGGCACTAGAACGTCTCAATGAAGGAGAATTGGTAGAACTTGACGAAGAACGAAAAGCTGCCATGGTTTCAAATCTCCTAGTCGTTCTCTGTGGTAATCATGATGCACAACCAATTGTCAACGCAGGAAGTCTTTACTAAAGATGGCTGAAGCTAAAAAAAAGCAGATTCCCCTTCGACTCTCAACAAAGTTATACGCTGCACTCGCATCATGGGCAGAAGACGACTTTCGTTCAGTCAATGGGCAAATCGAATATCTCCTTACAGAGTGTGTCAAGCAACGGAAGAAAGACGGAAAATACGTATCAGAAACCATTGACGAACCATTTGAGATTGATATTTAACACCTTCTCCTGTCTGCTAGATCGGACAGGAGAATTTTTTCATCTTTTTTTTGTCAAGTAACTTTACTTTACAAAAAAGTTTTGATATACTATTAAAGTTGATGAAAATCAAACCTAACTGAATTATATCTTAAAAGGAGAAATCAAAATGGCAGTACCTGCACGTCGCACTTCAAAAGCGAAGAAAAACAAACGTCGTACCCACTACAAAGTAACAGCTCCATCTGTAAACTTTGACGAAACTACTGGAGATTACTCACGTTCTCACCGTGTATCACTTAAAGGATACTACAAAGGACGTAAAATCGCTAAAGCTGCATCAGCTGAATAATAGAAGGGAGATACCATGCGCGTAAATATCACACTTGAACACAAAGAATCTGGTGAACGCTTGTACCTTACTTCTAAAAACAAACGTAACACTCCAGACCGTCTTCAATTGAAGAAATACTCACCAAAACTTCGCAAACACGTTGTGTTTACAGAGGTTAAATAAGGGTTCACTACACGTCAGTAGACTTTAGAAACCTTGATTTAAAGCAATTCTTGAATTTCGAAATTTCACTACATTGCGATATGAATCAATCGAATCACTACCTTTTTCACTACCTTTTATGTAATAAGAAACTGATTCGTTTATTTAAAAAGAAGAGGAACTTTAGTGTCAAGCTCCTCTTTTTTATTTGCTCTTTTACTTACAAATCGTAAGACCTGGTTTGGAAAGTATGAATTTCAGTTGGACTAAAAACAGCGTAATATCAAGACTTTTCTCCGCTTTTATAAAAGCGTTTTTCCAATCAAATTCAACTAATTTTATCTAAATGGTGTGGATTTTACCCCCAAAATTACAGAGAATGGAGCTGATAAACACTAAACGTTCACACCATTAGTTAAATGATTTTTTTCATCATTTTTCTTAGATGATAGAACTTCTAATTTATTTCTTATTCAAGCAAAAACAACCTGCTATAAGTAAGAAAGAGGAAGATACAAGAAAAACACGGCGTAAAAACCGATTCAGTTCATTGTCCTCAATCCTTGTCTGCTTCATTTTCTTTTACGAGATCGTTTTGTGAATCTTTTTCAGAGAGTTTTTGATCAATATACTTGTCAATGTTTTCATAAAATTCCTTGGTCGCTTCACTATCTAATGTTGGCGAGTTCTGAACTTGATTCACTTTCAATTGAACAGATTGAATACCGTAAGAGGCTTGTTTTTGGTGGAGTGTTTCTAATTCTTCTTCTGAAATCGGATCTCCAACAACCGTCAAGACCAATTCATTGTTACTTGACTTGTAGACTTGATTAATAACCGTATAATTGGCGAACTCTTTTCCTACAAACTGTTTGATCCCTTCTTTGCGCGCTTGTTCTATTGTCAGAGTAACTGCCGAATAGCTAGCTGGAAGAATCAACAATACAATCAAAGAAATCAAGCCAATTCTCATTTTAATGCTCAGCTCTTTAAATGAAGTTAAAGGAGATTTTCTCATCAAAATTCTTGTTCCAACAATGTTGGCTAGCATGATAAAGACACAGTTGATCAAGAAAAGATAGAGAGCCCCCAATAAAAATCGTACATTCCCATTAGCTAAACCATAGCCAGCAGTACAGATAGGCGGCATCAAAGCTGTAGCAATGGCTACTCCTGGCACGATATTGTTTGCTTCTTTTTTCCTTGAACCGATCACACCAGCAATCCCACCAGCAATAGCAATGAGAACATCCCAAATGGTTGGAGAGGTTCGTGCGATCAACTCGCTACTTGCATAAGACAAGGGAGAAATCCAGAAATACAGAGTCGAGACAAGCAAACTGACCAACACTTGAGTCAATAAAACCTCTAGAGATTGCTTGATTAAACGCGTATCAAAAATAGCTAAACCGAATCCCAGTCCAACAATCGGTGTCATGAGAGGTGAAATTAACATGGCTCCAATAATAACAGCTGTTGAATTCATATTTAGACCGATAGAGGCAATAAAAATTGCACACATCAAAATCGCTGTATCTCTCAATCGAACATGAAGGTCATCGTATAATTTCTCACGGTATTCCCGTGTTGAATAATTGGCAGTCATTTGTCCTCTCCTCTTTCCTTATTTAAATCGGTATAATAATTAATAATAACAGCTGATAAACAGCCAAAAAATATGAGCCCATAAATCGTCAAGAAGACACTGGTAATCCTTCCAATCAAGGTCACAGCTAGGAGATCCCCGTAGCCGACAGTCGTCGAAGTCACAAAAGCATACCAAAGACCGTCTCCGTAATTTGTGATAGCAGGTTCAACTAGGAAAAGCACGCCTCCTGACCCAAAAACAAAGGTCACAAAACTCAGAGCAAACCGAGTAAAACCCGTAACCTGTATAATATGCCATAACATTTTTAAACGTCTCATTTGTTCTCCTTATTCATACTAGCTCCTGACCGAGCCGTTTTTTCCAATAATCAAAGTGAAGATAGGACATGATCTCCATCAGAGAAAGATAGACAAACTGATAGATCTGATTTAAGCTGATTATCAACTGATATTGTTTGAAAAATGACTGGAAGAAAGACCAGATATGACTGTCTTGAATCAGTCCCTTCTTAACATCAGACAGGATATTAGCTAAAGCTCCCAAGGACTGAAACGGTAAATCCTTGACATTTATATAGATCCGGTCCACCACATCATTCAGACTGGTATCTTGGATGGCATGAAATTCTCCAAAGAGAACTCCTGCCGCTCCAAGAGTAGAAACAAATTCCACCAAATAATTTCTGAGGAAATTTTCTCAACCTTTTCCCATAATGTGTTTAGTGCCATCCATAACGATCCCAACCAGAAAAAGGAAAGAAAATAAGCAAAGAAATTTTGCCGTAAATCCCAAAAAGCTTGAAGACTTGGTGTCGTTGGTTTTTCTAACTCTAAAATCAAAATGGTCATAATAATTGCTAGAACAGCATCTGTCAATGCAATTAATCTATCTTTCTTCATCAGATTACGTTGCCTTTCATTTTGTAGTATTCTATCTCATCGTATAATATTTATTAATCTTAAATATTGGATAGTCACTTCATATTTTGAGTACAAACAAGATACACTAAAAAGCATGTATCTGTCATATTTTATTTAACTTTAGAAATATTCATCCATCTAATCAATAAATATATCATATTTCACAATAAATGACTACTATCAAAGATACATTTTCTTTCAGATTTCTCCCTTTTAAACTTGGCTAACTTGACCTGCATTACCTAGGTCGCTTTGCTTTAAATTATACTTTTTTCTTAAAGATTTGCTACGAGTAGTCTTTCATGTGAGTAATTTTTATCAAAAAATTTCATAGATAAGTCCTATATATAATCATGATAAAGTAGTAAAAATAGTTGTTATCCTAGTTGATTAAAAAAGTCTTTGATTTCCTCATCTTTTATAAAATAATATATAATTTTCCCCTCTCTTCTAGTATCCAAGATGTTTTGATTGGCTAGTTTACGAAGATGGTGGGAGGCAGATGCCATACTGAGATTTAGTAAACAGGCTATATCACAGACACAGAGTTCTTCAACAGCAAGGAGATAAAAGATGATATTTATCTGTTTATTATCGGTAAACTTTGATAAAATACGAAGTGATTTTTGGACTTTTTCCTTTTCAAGGTAGTTCGTTGCGGTTGTAACATTTTGCTGATTTATAATATTCACTTGGCAGATACTATCTTTTTTCATAATTTTTTCTCCTAGCCGAACACAGTCCTTAGCATGTTAAAGCTGTTGTTTTCAATCAGGATATACATCCCCAGTCCTAAATAAACAACGGCAATAAACCATCTGCTATATTTTTCCAAAGTTTCTCCAACAGAAGGGACTTGTGCCAATTTTTGGGCAGAAAAAACCAAGAGATAAATCATGACTAGAAAGGTAAGTAAAGCCACTATCAAATTCGCTAAATTTAAGGTAATAAAATATGGGACAAAAACACCAATATTGTCAGCACCACAACTTGCAAAAGTAATCATAGCGACTAGAAAAATCAGGTTTTTATTATCTTTGCGCAAACCATCTTTTGCAATAGCTTCTCCATCAGAATCTCCTAAAAGCAAAACTTTGAGTCCTAGGAAAATTGGAATCAAACCGAGCAAACCTAAAATCTCTTTACTAGGAATATAATTTAAGACAAATGCAAAAAGTAAACTTAGCAATATTAGACTAACAGAGCCTAGAAATTGTCCTAAATAGATGTTAATGATGTCTTTTCTGCTTTTTCTTTTGGCAAAAAATAACATTAGGATAATAAGTAAGTCTACGGCTGTCCCAGAATACAGGATTATTGAAGTAACAACATTTTGAACCATAAAGCACCTCATTCAAATATATTTTTGAATGTATTTTAACATTAAACTTTGTAGATGTCAACTTCAGCTCCATCAAAATATAGATAAGAAGGTAGTGTCCCAAACATTAAAAAGCCCTGCCATCGAAATGATAGCAGGGCTTAACTTCAATATCCAGATGATATATTTATCTAAAAAAGGTAGAGTAAAAGGTAGAGTTTTTATTGATTTGTAGTGCGATATAATGAGTTTCCAAAAATCAAAAATCGCTTAAAATCAATATTTTGACATCTATTGACGTGTACTGAAACCCTTACTTAACCTCTGTAAGGATATAATTACGGTACCAGTATATCATAAATAATAACAAAATCTTGACTTTCCGAAAAATAAGTATTTTCCGGAAAAATATCGAAATTAAATCAAAACTAAAAATATCTCATACATTTGAACTGCACCCCAAAAGTTAGACAGAAAAAATCTAACTTTTGGGGTGCAGTTCATCAAAGGTGCTTTTCATTTTAAAAAACTTGTGGAAAAACTTCATCCCATATATCTACTAAGCTTTTCCCGTCAAATACTTTAGCTTCCATAGCTTCATCAATTGTATCAAACTGCTGACCTTCATAATCATAACCAACTACACATATACTCGATAAAAAGCAAGCACCTCGGCTATTATAATTAAATTCAAGATCTTTGTCTAAATATTTTTTAATTTCATCCTTTTTCATATAGGACCATCCCAACTAAAACAATCTCAACAAACAAGATTTTTTCCTTAGATTCTATTCCCACTACTAGCTTTCTATGATGCTGACGATTTCATCTTCAAAATATTCATAAAGAGTTCCATCAACATCTACCAGCAAGGAGTCAATCTCCTCGTCATTGTCAGAGGCGTCACAATAGTCTTCTACAAATCCTCTAACTACCGCGCCATTTTTTAACGTGATAATTACATCTGTACGGTTAAATTTCCAGAGTGTCATTTAAATATTCCTTTCAATATTGGCTAATTGCTTTGCTTTTTCGTAGTAAGGTGTTAAGAAATCGATAAAACCTTGTTTGTCGCTTGGATCATGTTCCTCTAAAAATATCATCAACTCAAAGTCATTGAGAGCGTCAAACATTTCAGAGTTTTCATTATCCCAAGCCTCGGAAAATTCCGCATCTTCTCCAAAAAGAGCGTTAAACGTAAAGGAAAAATCCCAAAAATTATCAATCTGACCACTGACTGTTTGCTGGAGCATGTCTAATACTTGTTGACTATAACCCTTTACCCTTCCCCTCCTAATAAGAACGTTGTAGCATATTGAGCTACGTTCCAAAAATTTAACAGACAAAATCTAATTTTTGGGGTGCAGTTCATTCATCAAAGATGATTTTTATTTTAATAATACTGCACTTCAATTCCATCCATAATTTCTACTAAAGTGTTATCGTCAATTTTTAGAGAAATCAGATCAATGAATGATGATACCTGGTATTCCTTATCTCCAATCACCACTACAATATCATGAACAGAATTAGGAAAAATCCCACATACTTGACCATTATAATCAAAAGAGGCATCCCAACCATTGTCATATAACTCTTGTAAATCATCTAATATTGCCATATAAACTAAATCCTTTTCCATAGTGTTTTCTTTCAAATAAGGCAGGTAAAAGCACCTAGATTGTTCTAAGTCCTATGAGATTGTTTTAATCGAGACAATCTCACTCTCAAAGAGAGAAATTTCAGTAGCTTCATCTGGACTAGGATTAGCAATGAGAATAGTGATTTCATCTTGCTCATCATTGTCCATTTCGTCAACAAAGTCTATGACACGTCCCTTGATTATCTTATCGCAATTAGTGACTATCTGAACCCTTGATCGAAGATACTTCCAAAGCTGTTTACTCATTTATTTTCCTCTCTGCTATTTTTTCGATAGTTCTTATACTTTTTATAGTTAGTCGATAAAATCGCCTAGGTTGAACTAAGCACTAATAATTTTGATTTTCTTGATAATATCTTCAGGATATGAGCGATCACCTATAACTATTTCGTCAGGACCATCTAAATCATAACCGTCAAACCAATCAACCACCCTACCCTTGATGGAGGTCCCATCTTCTAAAATAAGGCGAACATTTTTATCAACATATTCCCATAATTTCATTAAGTTCCTTCTCTCTAACATCGGAACAATATGACCCAATATTAGTTATTTACTAATGGCTTTTAGTTCCTGTTAAAAGCATTATAGCACACCTTACTTGCTAAAGTACAACAAGCACCCCATTAGACTAACCTGCTACTTTGCTTTCTTGTAAAAATGTTGTATACTTAAGTAAATAAAGGAAGTAATCTTGTTCCCCCCTGTCTACTATGTGGTCGGAATGATGGTTACTTCTTTTTTCCCCCTTACTATCTCAATAGCCTTGTATTTAAAAGTTTTTTAGGCTATAATTAAATTAACGAATAGAGGTTTTCCATCTCCCCTTGAAACAGATCTTTCTGCGGTAGGAGGTGGGACGCCTCTATTTGTTTTTTAAGTCAAAATGATGTAAAATTAATTCAAGAAAGAAGTGTGGTTTTCCCGCCTAAAAGCTCTATAGCTGTGGGAGGGTCACGCTTCTTTTTACCTCTCAAAAGAGAACGCAAAAAAAGCCGTCTCATTCTTTGAAGCAGCAATGAAATCAATCTAGCAAATATCTAAGCAAACCCAGAAATCAACCTTTTAAGACAAAGCAAAAAGCCCACTGTTGTAGGCTTTCTGTAAGATATTTCTTAAAATTAAAGCATCTTGTTGTAGAATTCAACGACAAGTGCTTCGTTGATTTCTGGGTTGATTTCGTCGCGTTCTGGCAAGCGAGTCAATGAACCTTCCAATTTTTCAGCATCGAATGATACGAATGCTGGACGTCCAAGAGTAGCTTCTACTGCTTCAAGGATTGCTGGAACTTTCAATGATTTTTCACGAACTGAGATTACTTGACCTGGAGTTACACGGTATGATGGGATATCAACGCGTTTTCCGTCAACAAGGATGTGACCGTGGTTTACGAATTGACGAGCTTGACGACGAGTAGTCGCAAGACCAAGACGGTAAACAACGTTATCCAAACGACGTTCCAAAAGAAGCATGAAGTTGAAACCTAGGATTCCGCCTTTGATTTTTGTAGCTTGTACGAACAAGTTACGGAATTGTTTTTCACCTACACCGTAAGTGAAACGAAGTTTTTGTTTTTCAGCCAATTGCAAACCGTATTCTGACAATTTAGAACGGTTGTTTGGTCCGTGTTGTCCTGGTACGTAGTTACGACGTGCCAATTCTTTACCTGTACCTGTAAGTGAAAGGCCAAGGCGACGAGCTTGTTTCCAAGATGGTCCTGTATAACGTGACATATGTATGTCCTCCTGATATAAATAATATTTGGCGGAAATAGTCACTTAGAAAGCCCTGATTCGTGCAGATGCCCTTCGCCTAAACAGCCAAGGTTACTTGTCATAAGACACCTGTTGACGAGCTTCATGCTTTCCTGCTGCTATTTCACACAAAGGCTATTATACCATGAAAAGCTAGATATGTAAAGGGATTTTACAGCTTTATTTCAAATTGAGGCTGAATGTAAATTTGCTTCCTAAGCCATATTGACTTTCTGCTGTGATTTCGCCACCAAGCTGATGGGCTAGTTCGCGTGCAATCGCAAGTCCTAATCCATGTCCACCTGTCTTCATATTGCGCGAAGTTTCTACACGATAAAGTCGTTTAAAGATCTTTTCCAAATCCTCAGGAAGGATTCCCTGACCCTCGTCTTTCACACTGATTCTCAGCTCTTGTTCTGTTAATTGGGCAAGAACCTCGATTCTGGTTCCTGGTTCTGAATATTTAAAGGCATTGTTTAACAAATTGACCAGAATGCGAGAAAGTTTGTCAGAATGGCTCTTGATTTTCGCCGACTCAGGTGATACTTGAATGTAAACATCTCGCTCCTCTTGTTCAATCTGGAGTTGAAATTCACTCATTGACTCAATCAACAGCTGATCTAAAAAGACCTCTTCGACTTCTTCATCAGCAGTATCTTGAGGTTGGGTGTTAAGAGTCAGAACATCCAATTCCTCCACTAGCTTGTTTAGACGCTCGGTTTGCCGACCAATCGTGGCTAAGTAGTGGAGTCGCTCCTCTTCCTTAATCACTCCATCTAGAATTCCCTCCACAGTAACCTGAATGGAGGTAATGGGAGTTTTAATATCGTGAGAGAGCTGCGCAATCATCATTCTCTTTTCTTGCTCGCTCTCATCAAGTGATTGAAAGGTGGCTTGCAAATTGTGGGACATGTCATTAAAAGCCTGGCCCAGCTCTTGAAATTCTAATGGTCCCTTGGTTTCAATTTCTGTGCTGAAATCCTTGCTTGCTATATCCTGAGCTTGTTTTTTCAAATGTTTCAGAGAAGAGAACACTGGCGACAAAAGAAAGATGCTCACTGCAGCGCCAATGAAACTAGCAATCAAGGTCATTCCAACGAGAAAGTAAACTTCACTTTTCTCGATCAACATCCGTTGGACTGCCCAGAAAACGACCAAAATCGTTAGTAGAGTCGACACTAGATACCCCACTAAAATATAGTTTTTTAATTTCATGTTCTACCTCTTGGTCTTTCCATCTTATAACCCAAACCCCAGACAGTTTTGATAGCAGGAGCATTTGAATTCGTATACTTGGTCAACTCTTGCCTCAAAGCATGGATATGAACATTGAGTGTATTGGTATCATCCACATAGTCCTCTTGCCATACCTTCTCATAAAGTTCCGTCTTTGAAAAGACTCTCTCGGGATTGCTGGCTAATATCCATAGAAGTTCAAAGGATTTTACTGTCAATTCCAAAGGTTGCTCCCCAATGCGAACCTCATGAGTCACATGGTTGATCACTAAGTCACCAAACTCGATCTGTTCTGTCTCTCCTCCACGGCTAAGGCGACGCAAGATATTATTCACTCTTAAAACCAATTCGCGTGGGCTAAAGGGTTTGACTATAAAATCATCTGCCCCCAAACTTAATCCATAAATCTTATCCTGTTCGCTTGTCTTAGCAGTTGTAAAGAGGAAGGGTTGATCCGGAGCGATATACTGAACTTCACTGATAAAATCATAACCGTCCATATTGGGCATCATGATATCTGTGATGATGAGGTCAATAGATTTTTTTCTGAAAAGCTCTAATCCCTCTTTACCATCATGGGCAATCAAAACATCGTATCCTGCCTGTAAAAGATAGCGGTTTTGAATATCTAGGATATCTATCTCATCATCAACCAGCAAAATTGTCTTTTTCATCTGACACTCCTTCGATAAAAACAGTGTTATACTTGCTTTAGTATAACACTATTTTCTCTAATGTTTAAGTGATTTGAATCTTAATCTTCTCGTTTGGTTGTCAAACCCAAAAGTCCAACAAGACCTGCCAAGACTAGACCAAAGATACCAAGTCCAGCTGTAGCTGTTTGAGCTTCCCCAGTATTTGGTAGCATCGCTTTATCATCTTTTTTCATCATATTAGTCATTGGGCTAGAAGCCGGTTGATCGGTCTTCATGTCTGACATACGGTGATTTGTGCCCATCATACCCTCAGTTGTACCTGTAGAGCCTGTTTCAGAAGGTTTCGTATTCATCTGACCTTGTTGAGATGGTGTTGTCGCCATTTCCTTTCCACGAAGCTGAATCGTTACTTGACGAGTAGCAATCAGATTGGTCAAATCTGGTTTGCCATCTTTAGAACCATACACTTTAACAGTAGCTTGGTAAGTGTGAGTGCCATTGGCACGAAGTTGATCTAGAAGGGCTTGTCCTTCTTTGCCTGTCGTGTTGCCATTCAAATCCACTTCGTAGAAATATTGGCCTTTAGCCAAGCCTTCAAGTGGCAATAGCGCTGGGTTATTCGCTGTTCCATTGTCTGACCATGGGGCTTTATCTGAGGCTTTTAACAAGAGGCGAGTCAACATACCATCTCCACCAAAAGCTTCGTATGGAATGACTTGGTTGACACCAGCTGTAAATGGTCCTGGGAAATTGGCTTTGTCAAGATAGCTAGCTGGGACATCTACTGTATCTTTGGTGTTGTCGGCCACACCTTTTTGCACTTCAGCTGGTGTGGTCAAGCCGTTCAAATTAACAGTCAAATCTTTAGTCGCTACCAGATTAGTTAAGTCAGGCTTGCCATCTTTCGCACCGTACACCTTGATGGTTGCCTTATAACTTTGAGTTCCATTTTGTTTCAAGAGGTCAAGCAGCTCTTTGTCAGATTTGCCTTGGGTGCCTGCCAAATCCACTTCGTAGAAGTAAAGGCCTTTGCCCAATTTCTCTACTGGTGAGAGAGCTGGATTTTTAGCCGTTCCGTTGTCTGACCATGGAGCCTTATCAGAGGCTTTCAAGATAAGGCGAGTCAACATACCATCTCCACCAAAGGCTTCGTATGGAATAACTTGGTTGACACCGGCTGTGAAGGGACCAGGGAAGTTAGCCTTGTCCAAGTAAGTGGCTGGGACATCTACTGTATCTTTGGTGTTGTCAGCCACACCTTTTTGCACTTCAGCTGGGGTGGTTGCTGCTTGCGCTTCACTGGCTTCACGGTCTTGTACAGAAACTGTAGACGCAGGACTTTCCACAGGTTTAACTGCATCTTCTGTTTGTTTCTTAGAGTCAGGTTGTGCTTGCACTTCTTCTTTTGGTGCTACTACTAGCTCTTTAGCAGTTGCGTCCGCTTTTTCTGAAGAGCTTGTCGTATCCACACTTACTTTAGGTGTTGGAACAGACTGCTCTGAAGGAAGAGCTACATCGACTGCTTTTTTGAGAGCCTCTGCTGGTAAGTCGCTCTTTTCACTCACCGAAGTTGCGTCTGGCACGACTTGGGCAGGAGTCGGATTGACGACATCAGCACGTGCAGAACTTGGTTGTCCAACTAGGACAAAGAAGCCACTGGCCACAACAACTGAGGCAACACCGACACTAAGACGGCGAATAGACCAACGAGTATATCTCTGATTTGGATTGAATTTCATAGGATTCTCCTTAGAGCTTTTTATTTGATGGCTCTAGTATAATCTCCTAAAATTAAAAAGGATTAAGAAAAAGTTAAAATTTTTCTTAAATCCCTCTTATAAAATACTTATATTGATTCATTAATCATTGAGGAAGAAAACAACCCTTCCTCTCCTACTCACTAAGCTCTGTTAGAGTATCCAAATGTTGGTTATTAATCACCGCCATGATATAGGCGCCTGACCGTAAAAGGTCATCGGGACCGAATTGAACATCTAGAGGAGAATTTTCATAGTCACGAAATCCAAGTACATTGAGATTGTATCGCCCACGTAAATCTAGCTGGCTAAGGCTTTTCCCCCCCCAAGATTGGGGGATTCTCATCTCGACAATTGAAACATTCTTGTCCAACTGAAAGACATCTACGCTGTTATGAAAGAGAATTCTCTGCGCTAACGAACGTCCCATTTCAAATTCCGGTGAGATGACCGAGTCCGCACCAATTTTCTCCAGTACCTTTTTGGCCATGTGACTTTTTACCTTGGCAATGACGGTCGGCACCCCTAGACTTTTACAGTGCATGACTGCAAGAACACTGGATTCTAGATTTTCCCCCGTTGCGACAACCACGGTATCGCAGGTGTCAATTCCAGCTGATAGAAGGAGTTCTTCATCCGTGATATCTCCAACAACCCCACGCGCCAGCACGGGTTCAAATTGATTAATGCGCTCCTCGTGGTCATCAATAGCAATGATATTCATATGATGCTTGGCAAGAGCAGCCAAAACACTACTCCCAAAAATTCCCAAACCTAAAATTCCAATTGTCCGATCTGACATCGTTTTTCCTTTCTTATCCGATAGTGATATCTGCTTTCATATAGTGAATCAAATCTTTCTTGTCTGGCTTATATTCTGCTAAGCTGACCAGTAGTGTCAAGGGGCCAATACGGCCAATAAACATCAGCAACATAACGATACTAAGGGCTAACTTACCTAACTCTGGTGTTAAATTTGCCGTTACCCCAACAGTAGCAAGTGCTGAAATGGTCTCAAACATGAGATAGATAAAGCGCGGATTTCCTTCTGCTGTTATCCCTAGTAAAATCAAGCCCAGTAAGAAAGTCAGCAAGAAGATAATAAAGACACTGAAAGATTTTTGTACGGTTCGAGGTTCAATGGTCCTCCGAGCTACATTGGCATGAGGCAAGCCCAATAATTCACTGCGAGCAAAGACCAACAAGACAAAGAAGGTCGTAATCTTGAGTCCCCCTGCTGTCCCTCCAGGTGCCCCGCCCAGAAACATCTGCAAAATGTAGATCAGTAAGGTAACTGGTCGAGCCTGGGTGTAGTCAATAGAGGCAAAGCCTGCTGTCCTCATACTGACAGTCTGGAAGAAACTAACCAATAGTTTCTCTGGGACGCTGAGATTCCCAATCGTCCCTGGATTGTTCCACTCGATTAAGAGAGTCGATACTGTTCCAAAGAGCAAAATTCCCGCCGTTAAAAAGAGAACCAACTTGGTATGGAAACGCAGGCGGCGTTTTTTCTTTTTCCCAAACTGGATCGCTAGGTCAAACCAGACCATAAATCCTAGGCCACCCGTTATAATCAATCCTGCAATCACTAGATTGATCAAAGGGTCCGTCTGAAAGACTGCTAAACTCGTACTTCCAAAATTATCAAATCCAGCATTGCAGAAAGCTGAAATAGCCAAAAAGATAGAGGTTAGAATCCCTCGCCCCCATCCAAATTCAGGAATGAAGCGGAAACTCAGGAGAAAGGCACCGAGCCCTTCTACCAGAAAAGTCGTCAAAAAGATCGAGCGGATGAAGTCCCTTAAGGACTGGGTTTCCCCATAACTAAAACTTTCTTGAATAGTCTCACGGCTACGAAGACTGAGCTTTTGTTTCCCTTGGATATAAAAGATTCCAATAAAGGTCATAAGCCCCAATCCACCGATCTGGATCAACAGCATGCAAATCAACTGGCCCCAGATATTGTAAGTAGAGGCCACCGGCTGGGTGAAGAGCCCTGTCACACAGACCATGGACACAGTCGTAAAGAGATGGTCAAAGTAGGTCGCTTGTGAGGTTGCTGCTTGAACCAAGGGTAGGCTTAAAAGGAGAGAACCCAAGAAGATTACTAGGGCAAAACTTAAAAAGATGCGACGAGCTGGTGATAATCGAACTAGCGTCGTCTTTATTTTTTCAAAAAATGATTTGAATACCATAGCTACATTGTACCATAAAAATAGTAAGAGCACTCACATGTGGTGCATAATAGCAAGACAGAGTTCGAGGGCCTTATCAAAAGCTTCTACGCCCCAGTCACGACTGTCGTAGTTATCTAGATCCGCCAGGGAATCTGCGGTAAAGAGCAGTTCTCCCCAGACAACCCTACGTAACTGAGCTACTGCCGCAAGAGCACTCCATCTCCACAACAGCACAGCCTTCTTCCTTACGATAGGCAACCTTTTCAGCTGTCTCTCGGTAAAAACCATCTGTCGTCCAAGTCATAACCTCCTCGTAAGGAATGCCTCTTTGTTCCAAGACTTGCTCAATGGCAGAGATAGCCTCAATCTGCATCTCCATATAACGAGAAGGTGCTACATAGTGGTAGCTGGTCCCCTCATCTCGCAGAGCGCGAATAGGGATGAGAAAGGCATTTTCCTCTATATCGGCTAGGACGCCACAGGTTCCAGTGGAGATGATTTGCTCTACACCATAGCCAATCAACCAATCCATAAACTGGGCCGCTGGGGCAGAACCCACGGGCGCCTGGGTCAGACAGATCTCCTCACCCTTGTAGTTGACGACATAGACTGGATAAGTCTTGGTGGCAGAAACGAACTCACCAACACAGTCCGCTCCTGCTTCCTGAGCGTAGCGGTCAATCTCTTCCTCCAAAAATGCATAGATGCATTTCTTTGGCAACTTTAAGTCCAATCCCTCATGTGTTGGCATAAGGACCGCCTGGGGATTGTCATCAAACTCCAAAATGGGAATCGCATGTTTCTGAATCATAGCCCACCTCCTCTAATTTTGTACTATTGTATCAAAAGCTGACGAAGTGTCAAGGAGTTGTCTTTACATTTCCTCTAGTAACAACGCAAAATTCTCCCTTCTCTTTCGAGAGAGGAGATTTTTTTATCCTTGTCCGCCAGGAGCTGGACCGCCAGGACCACCATTTCCTTGAGGGCCTCCATTTGGTCCACCGCCTCCAGGCATAGAGTTGACGATTTCCGTTTGTTTTTCGCCGTTGAGATAGATGTCTCCACCTGTATAGGTCGCTGTTCCATCAAAGTCAAAACCTGTTTGACCAATCATTTTAATGGTTCCGCCTGTGACTGTGATATTGCCATTCGAGTCGATTGGGTCTGTGTCTCCTTGACCGACTTCTACTGTCAGGTTCCCACCGTTCATAGTGAAGAAGATTTCACTCTGTTGGGCGTTTTTATTAGCTGCGTTGACTCCATCATCTGTCGAATAGATGCTAATGGCCCCACCGTTGATAGTGATGGACTTACCTTCAAGTCCTTCTGTCGAATTCTTGACGGTGTAGGTACCACTATCGATAACCAAATCACCCGATGCGTGGATGCCATCATCTCCTGCTGTGACGGTGATGTTGTTGTTGGATAGGTACATGGTTCCGACTGACGTATCCTCGTCATTGTCCACCTTGACGCCATCTTCTTTGGCGTCGATAGTCATGGTCGTACCAGTGATGTTGAGTTCATCATTGACATTAAAGGCATCGCCAACTGCTGTGATGTTATAGGTTCCACCCGTGATGTGGAGAGTGTCATTGGCCTTGATCCCGTTGTTCTTCTTGCCATCTACATTGAGAGTTCCTTTCCCGTTGATGGTCAAATCCACCTTAGAAAAGAGAGCTGCGTCAGCCTTTTCATCGCTGTTAGAGCTTGAGTCAGAGAGACTGTTGGTGGTTCCCTCTGCTAGAGTTAAATAGACGTGGCCGGCCGATGTCGCAGATATCGCTGCATTAGTATTGGTCATGGTCGCACCTTTTAGGACTAGGTGAACATCTGCAGACTTATCTGCCTCGACCTTGATCTGCACTCCGTCAGACTGACCTGAAATCACATAGGTTCCAGATTTTGTGATGGTCACTGTTGATCCAGAAACTGTCACCCCATCTCCAGAGACGTTTGCTGATGAGCCAGATAGCTCAATCTTAGAAGCTGTGCTTTCGTCATAAGAAGTATCATAGTCCTTCTCTGTAAAATAGGATGATTGGTTTGTATTTGTTGAAGTTGTTGTGGCACTATTTGTCGTTGCATTGGTATTGGATGTAGTTGTTGACTGGGCACATGCTGCCATCAGCACCACTGCCGTTAAACTCGTTGCGAGTAGGGTCCATTTTTTTGATTTCATACCTTTTTCCTCTCCTTCGTATGATATAGCTAGACAGTCTACAGAAGATTCCTGAAACGAAACTAAAACTTTTCTGAAAGTTTCCTTAAATTTAGTTTCAATTACGTTTCGCCTAGTAATTTTTTAGAAAGGACTGCTAGAAACAATTTTTGAACTCTGGACTACCTTTAATAGATTTTTTAAACCAACACCCCCTGTGCGATATCTCCTTGACCAAGAAAGCCAAAAAGAAGAAAAATTTATAAGACTAAAGCTCATAAAAAGAACAGCCCTAGCTGTTCCTTTTCACTTCTATTTCACAGGAATTTCCTTGATAACACGCGCAGGATTCCCACCTAGGACGACATTGTCTCCAAAGGACTTGGTGATCACGGTCCCTGCTCCTGCAACGACATTATTTCCCAGTGTCACTCCAGGAAGGACAATGACGCCACCACCAGCCCAGAAATTGTCTCCGATGGTGATGGGCTTGCCATATTCGACCCCTGAATTACGTTCATGAGGATCCAGTGGATGGAGTGGGGTTAAAAACTGACAGTTGGGGCCAAGCATAGCGTTGTTCCCGATGCGAATCGGACAAACATCCAGCATGGTCAAGTTCCAATTAGAATAAAAATTTTCCCCTAGATGGATGTTGACCCCATAATCGACCACCAGACGTGGATTGACATAGAGATTTTGCCCAGTTGAGCCAAACCAAGTCTTGATGATTTCGGCTCCCTTCAAGGGATCCTCTTCCTTGTTAAAGGCAGCCTGTTTTTGGCGAGAAGCCTGCGCCAAGGTCCGTAACTCTGGGTCCGACGGACGGTAAGGCTCCCCTGCTATCATTTTCTGGTATTCGCTAGTCATCTTATCACCTCATACTTACTTTGGCCCCATCATATCAAAAAGCCTTTGAAAGGTCAAGAATGGCCTGCTTTCTAGACTCTCGAAATCAATTCCCTCCCAAGTCAAAACAACTTGCTTGACAAAAGCTTGACTTCATGGTTTAATATACCCCATAAGGGTATATGTGGAGGTGCCTATGTTTCACTTATTTACAAAAATTGACAGTATTTCTACCAGCGAGTTAGAAGCTAAACTTAAGGAACCGATTCAGCTACTGGATGTTCGGACGCCTATGGAATTCCGTAGAGGTCATATTAAAAATGCCAAAAATGTTCCTTTAACGGAAATCGGTTCTTACACACCAGCGACAACAGAAACACTTTATGTCATTTGTCACTCTGGTGTACGAAGCAAACTAGCTGCGAAAAAGCTAAAGAAAAATGGATACGATGTCATCAATGTCCGAGGCGGTATGAGTGCTTGGACAGGTAAGGTCATCTAGAAGCATCAAGGAGAAAGTCAATGAAAATTATCATTGTCGGAGGAGTTGCAGGCGGTATGTCAGCAGCAACCCGTCTCAGACGTCTCATGGAAGACGCTGAAATCACTATTTTTGAGAAAGGTCCCTTTGTTTCCTTTGCAAACTGCGGACTTCCTTACTATGTTTCAGGAGAAATTGCAAACCGTGATAGTTTATTGGTCCAAACTCCTGAAAGTCTCAAGGCACGCTTTAATCTCGATGTGCGACCATTTCACGAGGTCATCCAGATTTCGCCAGAAGAACACACTGTGACGGTGCGACACGATGGACAGGAATTCACAGAAAGCTACGACAAGCTGATCCTCTCCCCAGGAGCTAAACCTTTTGTTCCTGCTATTGAAGGGCTAGCAGAGGCTAAGAATGCCTACACGCTTCGCAATGTTCCTGACCTCGATGAAATTATGGCAGCCTTGGACAATCATCCAAAAGAAGCTGTCGTCATCGGTGCAGGCTTTATCGGGCTTGAAATGGCTGAAAATCTGGCGAAACGGGGATTGCAAGTTACCATCGTGGAGAAAGCACCCCATGTCTTGCCACCATTAGATCAGGAAATGGTGGCCTTTGTCCAAGCAGAATTGCTGGCAAACGGCGTCCGTGTTATCACTTCTCAGTCTGCGACTCGATTTGAAGACCAAGGAAAAATCATCGTTCTCGAAAACGGTCAAAAGATTGCTTCTGACCTCACCATCCTTTCTGTAGGTGTTGAACCTGAAAACGGACTGGCTCAGGCAGCTGGGATTGAACTGGGACTACGTGGCGGTATCCTCGTCAACGAACACTACGAAACCAGTCAAAAAGATATTTTTGCAGTTGGAGATGCCATCGTCGTCAAGCAAGAGATTACGGGTCAAGATGCACTCATCTCTCTAGCTTCTCCTGCCAATCGTCAGGGACGCCAAGTGGCGGACGTCATCGCAGGACTCAGCCGTACTAACAAGGGCAGTATCGGCACTGCTATCGTTCGTGCCTTTGATATGACAGCTGCTTCGACTGGTCTCAGCGAGCGTACTCTTCGTACCAACCAAATCCCATATAAAGCCCTTCATGTCAGTGGGAAAGACCACGCTGGTTATTATCCAGGCGCTACTGATATGACCTTGAAGCTCCTCTTTGACCCAACCACTGGAAAAATCTACGGTGCCCAAGGAGTTGGGAAGAAAGGCGTTGACAAGCGAATCGATATCCTGGCAACTGCTATCAAGGGAAATCTCACCGTCTTTGATTTACCAGAATTAGAGTTCACCTATGCGCCACCATTTGGCTCTGCCAAGGATCCCGTCAATATGCTGGGCTACGCAGCCTTGAACCTTATCGAAGGTCTCAGCGATAATGTTCAATGGTACCAGCTTGAAGACGAACTGGCTAAGGGCAAGAAATTCCTAGATGTGCGGACAAGTGGCGAATTTCAGAGTGGTCGACTCAAAGTCGACACTATCCACATTCCCCTAAACGAACTTCGTGAACGCTTGGATGAACTGGACAAGAACCAAGCCTACATCGTTAGTTGCCACAGTGGTTTGCGCAGCTATATCGCAGAGCGTATCCTCAAACAAGCAGGATTTACCGTCCAAAACCTTGACGGCGCTTATTCCCTATACAAAATGGCTAACCCAGAAGGAGTAGAATATGGTAACTAATATCAGCATGGCTGACTTTTATGAAAAATATCAAAATGAAAAACTAGATCTTATCGATGTACGTGAAGTACATGAGTTTCAAGCAGGACATGCGCCAGGTGCAAAAAATCTTCCGTTAAGTACCTTGGAGCAAGGCTACAAAGAACTCAAACCTGACCATGAATACCATGTCATTTGTCAAGGTGGAGTGCGTTCTGCCTCTGCCTGTCAATTTCTCAGCGCCCAAGGTCTCACCGTTATCAACGTAGAAGGTGGTATGAATGCTTGGCCCGGTCAAGTAGAATAATCAAAAAACCGATTAAGTTCCTTAATCGGTTTTTTCGTTTTTACAACTCGATGATATGAACCTCATAGCCAATGGCTTCCAGGAATTTGAGTATATCTGTCGTATCCAAAAATAGAGTTTTTTCATTGGTATTGGGGTGAAAACTCATCCGTTTTTCAGACATGATTTCTTTGTCGAAATAAATCTGAATATCTTTGTCAGCATTGTTCAGCAAGCCAAATGGCGATACTACACCTGCTGGTAACATCATTTTTTCAAACAAGCTCTCAGAGGAAGCCATACGGATTCTATTGGCTCCTACCAAGTCTTTCAAGAGGTCCATATCCAAACGTTTCTTATCATCCATAATCACGAGATAATAGGCTGTTTTCTTTTTGTTGGTGAGAAACATGGTCTTGGTACGGACACCTTCGATCCCTTCGATAAAGCTATCGGCTTGCTCTGTCGTCAAGGCTGGCTCGTGCTCCACGATTTCAAAAGGAATGTCTAGCCCATTTAGCATCTCTACTACTTTTTCGTATGCTTCCATTCGCTTGCCTCCTTTAACTTGTCTTACTACCTTTAATTATACCAAAAAATGGGTTTTCTTCCAATTTATATCCAAGCATCTCTAGGTTTCTTTCATTTTCATACAAGTTATCTTAGACGGAGCCCCAACTGTTAGGATGGGCATGATTTCCAGCCAGCAAGCCCATCTTTTCTTTCCACCGCATAGCCACAAGGTATATCCGCGACTTGTCCGATGGATGCGTCTAGTTTAAATGCTTCAGCTAGGGAAATGAGGCGTGCATCCTCTCCAGTATGGTCTTCTGAACACAAAAATTGCCACATGCCATCCTCTTCATCGTGGGAGATAAAGGTGATCGGATTTTTCCCAGCCAAGACATGGTGACAAACTATACAGGCTGTGTTGGGTGCATCCTTAAATGCAAAAGTCATCTTGAACTCCCTCCTTGAAATACACTAGCAATTACATATTTTTTGCATAGCCGAAACGCTGATTGATTGTGTGACTCAAGGTGACTAATTTTTCCAGAATATCCCTCTTGCAGATAAATAGCACATAACTATCGCTATTAATATCCATACAAGCAAGACAGAAATCGTGTCCAGCCCATCTTTCGTCCAAAATCTTACACCAAGTAAGGATGTCATCATCCTCGTCGAACCAATTCTCCTCCAAATCAAGAGTTTGTTTAGTTGCCAGAGGCGTTAATTGGTACAGAAATTCGTCCTTATCCGTCTTCCAGTCTAGCTCAATGACTGTATCCACTGCAAGCAGTTCATCAGCAATAGCAAGCCATTTTATCGTAGCTTCATCAACCTCTTCGCTTATTCCTCGCTCGTCGTATCTATCTGCATACTGCTTGAAATAGGCTTTCGGTGATTCAAAACAGGAGGTCAAACGAGATCGTACCTCACTATCATCTGTTAGCAATTGGGTTATTTCCTGATAGATTGCGATATTTTTCTGCTCATCTGTCCGCATATCTAGTACAATTTCCCAGTCTTCTAGCTCTGGTGTGACTCTGTTCTCCAAATATGCCCGAAGCATGTCTTGAGTTTCTTTCTCGCTCAGACCATTTTTTTCGTAGATTACATTCTCGTTGATTCGTTCGGCGTCGGCAACACTGATCTCAAAACGAAAACCGTCCGAATCTTCATCCTGACAAACCTGTACAAAATCCGATACAAGCTGACTCCCCTTTAGTTTAACTGGTTGCTGAGGTATTAAAGTGAGAAAATCCCTACCACCATCTTGGACGGCTACCAGTTGCTGCCATACTTCCTCAAATCCAAAGCCATTTTGTTCCTTCTCACCATCATCTAGCACCCAATCCGCAAAGATTCTTCCTGAAATGCTCGAAAAATCTGCTCTCTCGTCTCCTGCTAGAACAGGCTGATCACTTGTAACAGGGGCCATCTCTTTGACTACCTTTTCAGCCTCTTTTTGAATCCAACCTTGTCTAAAGAAATGGGCAACAATGCTAGGTAAGATCAAGACAGGCAGACAAATAAGAGTACCTGCGAGTGCGAGACCCCTGTATCGATTTTTTGTGGGGCTCCCTTCTGATAGCTGATTTAGAAAGTCCGCTACTTGATTGAACAGTTCGCCCCCAGTGAACCAGAATAGGAACAAACATTCCACACCAAGTAGGCCAAGCCATATAAACGCCATTCGTTTCGCTGCCTGACTACAGATCTCCATTTTAGTTTGTATAGGAATAGCTTCTGTCTCAGGAATACTCTGAAACCATTTTTCTGCTCGTTCTTCTTTTGTCATCTTTCCCCTCCTGTGATCCACTTTCTTATCTTGTTCTATCACATAGAGAACTACTATTTTCGTTTGATTAGGTACTGAACAGCCTTTTCTAAGCGTTCTTTTTGAGCCTCAGGGTCGTCCAGGGGTTGGTTGATGCAGGCTGTGAGATTCTCGGTAATGATCATCTCAATCACGCGCTCCACACTCGAACGAACCGCTGTCAACTGGGTAATGATATCTGCACAATCACGATCTTCATCGATCATCTTTTGAATTCCACGCAACTGCCCCTCTGAACGTTTCAGGCGTGTAATATACTTTGAGTTTGTCATCTTCTTATCCTTGGTCGATTTTTCTTCATTATATCTCTAATGGACTCCTTTGTCAAAATTCTCGTTCCCTCTTTATCTATAGAATCTCACCCTGCTATCGCTTTCATGGTATAATAGAATGACAAATACTATTAGAATCTATGCTCGTAGCAATACGAGCCATTCTTAGAATGGACCAGCCTATGAACTCTATCTATGGCCCTTGCGAAGTCTACTTACCCACTATCTTGCAGACCTTTATTCAAGATATGGAAGAAGCCGCAGCTAATTACAAAAAAGAAACCTCCCTCAAACTATATGAGCATTTGCATGCGCGTATCAAAACCGAGGAAAGTATGCGTGAAAAATGCCAACGCAAAGGCCTTCCTCAGACGAGTCAATCCGCTCTCAAAGAAATCCGAGATGCTATCGGTGTTCGGATCATCACAGGCTTTACAGATGATATCTACCGCATCGTTGACTATATTCGTCAGCTACCCACCATCCATATTTTTAAAGAGAAAGACTATATCCGTCAGGTCAAACCCAATGGCTACCGTTCTTACCATCTGATTCTCGAAGTGACTACCCCCTACCCAGACTGTCTGGGAAATGACCAAGGAACCTACTTTATCGAGATCCAACTGCGCACGATTGCTATGGACTCTTGGGCCAGCCTTGAACACCAGATGAAATACAAGAAAAACATCCAAAACCCTGAACGAATCACGCGCGAGCTCAAACGTTGTGCCGATGAGCTTGCTTCATGCGACTTGACCATGCAGACCATCCGTGATTTGATTCAGCGATCTGACCAAGACTAAGGAGAACCTATGAAAATCCTACTTGCCGAAGATGAAACTCAACTAAATCGCGTCATCACTGTTGCTTTAGAACGCGAAGGCTATGGCGTTGATTCTGTTTTTAATGGACAAGATGCTGTCGAAAAAGCTACAACTAACCACTATCACCTCATGATTTTTGACATCATGATGCCAATCAAAACTGGAATCGAAGCCCTCAAAGAAATTCGCCAGTTGGGCAATATGACCCACGTTATCATGCTGACAGCCATGGCTGAAGTAGATGATCGTGTAACCGGACTCGATGCAGGTGCCGACGACTACTTGACCAAGCCTTTCTCGCTCAAGGAACTATTGGCTAGGCTCCGTTCTACTGCCCGCCGTCTGGAGGACTATACCCCAGATACGGTCCAATTAGGAAATACTAGCTTGGATATTAACGAACAAGAATTAGCTGCTACAAACAGCATTCGTTTAGGGAAAAAGGAGACTCAACTCTTGACCCTCCTCATTCAGCATGCTAACCAGACCCTCAGTTGTCAACAACTACTAGAGCAAGTCTGGCCAGAGGAGCTGGAAGAAAGGGATTACGAGCTCGTTTTTCTCTATATTTCCTATCTCCGCCAAAAACTCCAAAGCGTTCAGTCCAACTTGCAAATCTTAGGATCTGCAGAAGGGCCTTTCCAACTGACAGGAGGAGACTAGATGTTTCGAAAACTACGCATCAAGTTTATTGTCACAGCCACTGCTGCTATCGCTCTGATTCTTGCATTCTTTCTGGTCTTGATGAATAGCATCGTCTATACTCAGACAGAGGATAATATCCAAACCGTCCTCTCCATCTTGTCTAAAAATGAAGGCGAACTCCCAATCACAGATGAAATCAAGGAAAGTTTCACCAAAAAGAACATCCAGGAAGGGATTATCTACAATTTTCAGTATTTCTCTGTCAGAGAAAAGGGGAATGACTACACTATTTCTCTAGGGAATGTCCAATCACTGACCGAAGCAGACGTCAGAGATTTTCTCCAGAAAATTCTTAAAAAACCGGAAACCTATGGCACGATTACTCGCAACGGGCGCTACTTCACCTACCAGATTAGTCAGACAGCTTCGGGCAAGCTCCTAGTCTTCTTTGAAGCTACCAACTACATTCGCGAACGGGACACCCTCTTTCAAGTCTCTATCTGGTTATCACTGGCTAGCCTATTTCTCCTTGCTCTGCTCTTTACCTTGATTTCTGGGATTGTTATCCGTCCCTTCGTCAAAAACTATGAGAAACAACGGATGTTTATCACTAATGCAGGTCATGAACTCAAAACACCGCTGGCTATCATTTCGGCCAATACCGAGCTTCAAGAACTCATGGAAGGAGAGACTGAGTGGAGTATCAGCACCAAGGAACAGACCGAGCGTCTCAACCACTTGATTGGAAGACTGATCCGACTTGCTCGGCTCGAGGAGCAAGAGGATATCAAACTAGCTCCTCAAAATATCTCGCTTATTGCTGAGAAAGTTGCGACAGATTTTGCTCCCCTCTTTAAAAAGGAAGATAAAAACTTTGAAAGCCTGATTGAAGCAGATATCATAGAAAAAGTAGCCCAAGAGGAATTTTATGAGCTTCTTAGCATTCTTCTTGACAATGCCCGCAAATACTGTGATCCAGCAGGCACCATCCGTCTAACTCTCAAACGCAAAGCCTATCTCCTACGCAAGCGCACCTGTATCACCGTATCTAACGACTACAAAGACGGGCGGCCTGCCAATATCAAACGCTTCTTTGACCGCTTTTATCGCGCTGAAACATCACACAATAACCAAACCACCTCTGGGTATGGCATTGGCCTCTCTATGGCTCAACACCTTGTCAGCCTGTTTAGAGGGAAAATCTTTGTCACCTACAAAAAACAGGTGATTACCTTTACCATCTGGTTGTAAACGTGGAGAGTCTGGTCGGAGTTCATCCAATTACAACATAAGGGGAAGCCAATGGAATTTTTAGTAGCTGAGGAGGGGATTCCTCAAAGCATCGGTTGCGAAGGAGCAACGATAGCATATTATGGGAGTGAGATAGAATTTCATTATGAAACCGTGCCACCACATGGAGATGATATTTTTTCTGCAAAATTGCCTTTGTTAAATATTCAGCTTCCATTTTGGATGTATGGAAGAAATCTCATATTTTTAGATGCCTATTATTTGCTTGCAGAAACAGTAAAGAAAGGGACTTGGAATCCTATAACAAGTATGCTTATCAATATCCATACAGGAAAATATGCCAGCTTAGATCACTGGTACAACAACATTTCGGTCAAGGAAAAAGAAATCGAGTTAAAAAATGACTACGATGGAAGATCTATGATTCTTAAAAATGTTAATGGGCTTAAGTGGGTTTAGAAATATAAAATGCAAATGTTGGTTTTATATTAAAGGAGAAGAACAATGTCCAAAAAAAGAGTGACCTTACCTAAAAATTTTGATGAACTGATTACAGCAGGAGATATTGAAGCTCTTAAAGCCGTATATGATAAATGTGAGCTTACTGCTCATGACGGCAGATACAGCTTAAATACGGCACTTCATTTTGGAGGTGTTCCTGATGAGCTTGTTATCTGGCTGGTGGAACAGGGTTTAGATGTAAATACTCCTGATTATTATGGGCGTACACCATTATATACACATGCCACTTTGGGGAGAGATACTGTAAAACTGCTATATGAATTAGGCGGAGATATACAAAAAACTGATACATATGGGAGTACACCTCTACATACGGCAGCAAGGTTTTTCCGACCTAAGATAGTCAGTTTTTTGATTGAAAAAGGTGCAGATGTTAATCCCAAAACTGTTATGGGACGAACTCCTTTAGCTGAAGCCCTTGCTACTTGTAGGCAGATTAATATTGCACAGGTAGCAGAAATTGCAGAAATGCTCATAAAGGCGGGCGCTGAGGTAACTCCTGATATGGCAGAAAGAGTCGAACTAATCGGAAAGGATTTTGAATTTCACAGAGAAAACTTTAATAAAGATTACTTGACTGAAACAGAAGCAGGGCTTGAGAGACTCTATGCACTGTTTGATGTAAAGCCTGCTCCGAAACGCAAGGTACATGACGGAGTTTCTCCTATTATTGTAGAAGATGGTCCTTGGCAAAAGCAATACGATGAACTTTGGGAGATGTTGATTCCTTCAAGTGGGCCAGCGAAAACTGTACAAGGCGAAGTGATCCGTATAACAGGGCGCGTACAGGATGAGCTCTATAGAAATGGCGGTGTCAACTGGGATAAACACTACCGGAACATGCTTAAAGCCCTGCCAAATCATTTCGCTTCAGGCACACCGCTTTCCGAAGAAGAACTGGAAGAAACTAAGGAACTGATTTCCAGCATCCGTGCAAAAGGCAGTGATGAAGATACTATAACTGAACGTTTGTGTGAACTTTCAGTTCTCTGGGTAAGCTTAAATCCTAATCCGCTTCCTTTAGGGGAAATAAATTATAACAGATGAGTACATAATCTGTAGGAGACTTAAAATGGTCAAATTAAAAGATATAGGAAATTTTAAATCTGTTCCACAAATTGTATGTGATATTATAAAGGGGAATATACCCGCACTAGATGTATAATGAGTACACAATTCTCTAACTCAGAAAGTACCAACCTAAAATAAAAGATTTAGAAAGGAGCTGTTTATGGAAAAAATACAAACTTCACAAGAGTGGTTACAGAAATACCAAGAAATAAAACACCTGCTCACTTCGTCTATCAATTATGCAGAGTGTTTTGAGAGGAAAGAAATACAGGGTGCAGAAATTTTTGTTTTGGAGATGGGGGAAGTGACTTTCCCTAGCGGAGAAATTCTGGTTCGAGATCCTTTGGTCTGGCTCCGTAGAGAGGAAAAGTCCTACTTACAGTCTGTACCCAAAGGGAGATATCGACTAAAGACTTTAGTAGCCAAGATAGAAGAAGACCATTACAGGTATGTAGCAACGAGAATCCAATTTACAGATCAAGTACCAGTCATCTACTATGAAGCACTGACTGGTGATGAAGATATAGACACTGTTGAAAAAGACTCTTATTTTGGATTTGCAGTTGATGCAGGTCTGGCAACGATAGTGGACGTTGACACCAAGAATGCCTACTGCGATTTTGAAGAGAGTTGGTATAAAGAAAATCCTGACAAAAATATCTACGACGATTTCTTTGCAGCAGTTTTTGCTCAAAATGCCATAGACAATCCCCTTTATCAGCGTGAGGGCGGGGATTGGATTAATTTTAAAATCCCCAACACTGACCTAAGCATTCCGATGATCCAATCAGGTTTTGGAGATGGTGTCTATCCTGTGTACTTTGGCTATGATAAGGATAATCAGCTTTGTGATTTAGTTGTCGAATATATTTACCTAGAATAGAGAGGAATAGCAATGTCACTAGAAAAAGTCTATGATTATTTTCATCATTATGATTCTAAAACCTACCAAGTTGTAGCCTGCATGGGAAATGAACCCTCCGAAGAGGATATAGAAGATTTTGAAAAACTGTATCAAATCAGTCTTCCAGACGACTTTAGAGAATTTGCCATGTCACCCCTAGGCGGACTATATATGGAAGTCAGGGAGGAACTGTGGCCTAGAGCTAAAGCATTTGATGTGGCACCATTTTGGACATTTTGCCGTGGTATTAAGGTTTACGGCATTGCAAATGAGATACCTGATTTTCTAGACATTCGACTGAAGACCAAAGAATTACATGAACTAGGCTTTGTAAATTATATCCCTTTTCTGTCTATCATCGGTGATCGAGATGTGATTTTCTGCTTTGATAAAAATAATCACATTGTCGCCTTAGATTGGTATAGTAGTGGAGAGGCTGAAGAGCTCGATAGTGACTTTTCAGATCTTTTACTCAAACAAATCCAAGAACTGGAGGAGCGTAAAAACAAAATGCTAGAAAGAATTGAGACCCAGAAAAAAGGAAAATAAGCCTTGGGCTAGTAAAGTTATCTCAAATGTCATCACAATAGCACGAAACTCAAAAGAGCTGGAAACCAGCTCTTCTTTTTATTTTATAACAAGCTCGTAACGAGTTTTGCTGGTAAGGGTTTGACCTGCTTTGAGAATGACTTGGTCTTTGAGGTCGCTGTGAATGGCATCTGGTAAAGCTTGCGCTTCAAGGGCAATCCCATTGTGCTGTACCATTGGCTGACCAGCTATGAGCACACTCTCATCCACAAAGTTTGCTGTGTAGACCACAAAACATGGAGCCTCTGTCTTGAAAAGCAAGAAGCGACCTGAATTTTGGTCATAAAGGAAACCAGCATTGTCATGACCCATAGGGAGGGCAAATGGATGATCCAAACCAGATACCAGCTGGATTTGCTCATCTTCCTCTTCAAAGATGTCCTTCAACAAAGCACCATTGTAGATGTGTTTCACCACATCACGATTAGCATCTGGAGTCTTAGCTGGAACACCGTCTGGAGCGATTGGGTAAATGCCCTCCGTATTTAGCTGGAAGACATGGCGGTCAACCGTCTGCGTAAAATCACCTGATAAGTTAAAGTAGCTGTGATTGGTCGGATTGACAAGCGTATCCTGGTCTGTCGTCACCTTGTAGCTGACTTCGTAGGCACCATTTTCTTCCAAACGGTAGCTAATCCAAATCTTAAGATTCCCAGGGAATCCTCCTGTACCGTCTGTTCTTTCTGTATAAAGTGTCAAACCATGGTCGCTCACTTCGACCAATTCAAACAAGCTAGAATCCCAACCTGTTGAACCGCTGTGGTTACAATTGCTAGCATTATTGACTTCAAGGTAATAGGTTTTACCATTGAGCTCAAATGTTGCACCTGCAATACGGCCCGCTACAGGACCAACGCTTGCTCCATGTTTAGGACTATTGCCAACATAGCTATCAAAATCATCAAAGCCTAGGATAACATTGGCAAAATTTCCAGCCTTATCAGGCGTTACATAGCGCAAAATGGTCGCACCATAAGTCATAACTTCAAGCTGGTAGCCACCGTCAGTCTCAAAGCCATAGGCCAAGACATCCTTACCCTCATGATTTCCAAATACACGCTCTGTGTATGCTTTCATTCTTCTCTCCTTTGATCCATTTCTCTTAAGTAAACAAACCATAGAGAGTGTCTCACCATCTATGGTTGTAGTTTTATTTTCAGAAGCCTTTGTCAGAAAAACTTGAGTATTTTCTTAACAAAAGGGGATTCTTCTATTCTTGTTTTTATGCTTCTACACGTTCAGTCCATGAAGTCGCTGTTGTTTGAAGAACCTTGTTGAGTTCGTCAATGTTCTCAAATCCTGTTGTACGCAACCACTCACGAGCTGCAGCTTCACCGTCTTTGATGTAAGCTTCAACTGATCCAGCCCAAGTTGCACGGCCGCAAAGAACACCATTGAAGTTTGCGCCTGATTCGTGGGCAAAGACAAGTGTTTCTTGGAAGAGTTTAGCTGATACACCCGCACTCAAGTAGATGTAAGGAAGATTTGTTGCTTCGTCTTGAGCTTTGAAGAAGGCTGCTGCTTCTTCGCGTGTATGAACGATTTTGCCATCGCCAAAGCCTTCAACATATTTGACGTTAACTGGAACTTCTACTTTCAAGACATCGATGTTAAAGTGTGGGTCTGAGAAGACCTTCATAGCACCAATAACCTTGTGTGGTTTTACTTTTGCGTATTCTGCAGAACCTGCGTCAGCGATTTTTTCATCGTAAGCAAGGATTTCAAGGAAGAATGGAATGTCTTCCGCCACACACTCAGAACCAATGCGTTCGATGTAGGCTTGTTTTTCTTGGTTGAGTTCGTCAGAGCTGTCTACGTCATAATAAAGCAAGAACTTCACAGCATCTGCACCTTGTTCCTTGATACGTTTTGCAGACCAAACATCCAAGCAGTCAGGCAAGCGTTTGGTGCTTGTTGTGTCGTAACCAGTTTTTTCATAAGCAAGGAGAAGTCCAGCATTGGCATCAAGCGCTTTTGTAGCTGGAAGTCCATACTCAGGGTCAAGGAGCATAGATGATGCGTATTTTGTCAATTCATCTGCAACCAATACTTTAAGTTCTTCCATTTGAGCAACTGTTGGCTCTTCTGTTTGGTATTGAGCCATGAGACGTTTCAAAGCGCCACGTTGGTCAAAGGCAAGAGCTGAGATAATGCCGTTCTCGTCAGAGAGTTTTTGTAAGCAAGCCACTTTATTGGGACTTAATTGTAATTTACTCATAGATACTTCCTTATTTTTGATATTCGTGGATGATAACACCTTGTACCACACGGTTTACGGTACCTGTAGGAGACGGTGTATCTGGTTTATTTTCTACCTTGAGCGAAGTCAATAGGGCAAAGAGTTGGGCATAAACGATGTAAGGAAAGACACGGTAAATATCGTTCAAGACTCCACCACAGCCAAGAGCCACTTCTTTGACATTTTCAAGACCAAAGGCTTGATCACTCAAAAGTACGACACGACGAGCAATCTGATCACCAGCAACTTCACGAACCAAGTCCAAATCATACTTGCGAGTGTGGTCTGTCGTTGTACCAAATACCAAAACAACTGTATCTTGATTAATCAATGATTTTGGACCATGGCGGAAGCCAACTGGGCTCTCATACATAGTCGCAACTTGGCCAGCTGTTAATTCCAAAATCTTGAGCTGAGCTTCATGAGCAAGTCCAAAGAAAGGACCAGCACCAAGGTAGATGACACGGTTAAAGTCTAAATCAACCAACTCTTTGACATCTGCTACATTGTCTAGGACCTTACGGGCAAGGCTAGCCACAACTTCAAAACGTTCAGCTTTAACAGCAAATTCTGTAGGGTCAAACACCAAAAGTGCTGTCAACATCATAGAGGTAAAGCTAGAAGTCATGGCAAATCCAGCATCATTAGAGGCAGCTGGTTGCAAGAGCAAGAGATTACGATCATCGCCATGAGCTTGAAGAGCCAATTTCCCTTCTGCAGCACATGTAATAGTTACTTGATAGAGGTCATCCACCAAGGCTTTAGCCAGATCAACAGTCGCTACACTTTCAGGCGAATTCCCACTACGAGCAAAGGATACAAGGACAGTTGCCACATCTTTTTTTAGATAGGTTTCTGGATTTGCTACAATATCTGTTGTCGCAATGGCATTGAAGTTCCATTTGCGTTCGTCATAGACTTCCTTAAAGTATGGTACCAAGGTATCTCCCACATAAGCAGAAGTACCAGCACCCGTTAAGATGACCTTGATATAGTCATGCTTATCAGCGATCCCTTGCAGAAAGGCTGCAATTTCTTCCCGTTTTGCTTGATAGGCTTCAAAAGCCTCTTTCCATACATCAGGCTGTTGGTAGATCTCACGAGTCGTGATTTCTGCACCCAGTTCAAGCAATTCTTCTTTTGTGTAATTTAGCATAGAGTTCCTCTAATCTATTGTTGTTTCATTCCTATTAAAAATATGGGAATGGGAGTGACTCCCATTCCCATGTATATTCTATACAAGCTGTTCTAACGGTTTTCACGTTGTCACATCTTATACTCAATGAAAATCAAAGAGCAAACTAGGAAGCTAGCCGCAGGCTGCTCAAAGCACTGCTTTGAGGTTGCCGGATAAGACTGACGAAGTCAGTAACATATATACGGCAAGGCGACGCTGACGTGGTTTGAATTTGATTTTTAAAGAGTATTATTCATCTTCGTCATCATCGAAGCCCGCTAACAAATCGTTGACTTTTACGATGCTTTCTGCAGCACGGCTCTTATAATCCGCATCTGCGCCTGTAAGGCTTGCATTGATAAATTCAATCACCATTGGAAGATTCATCCCTGCGTAGAGTTCAATGTCGCGACCTTCCATAATCAAACGGCTTACCACGTTACATGGTGTACCACCGAGAAGATCCGCAAAGACTAGAAAATCATCCAATCCTTCAATAGCAGCTTCAAATTTAGCAGTAAATTCTTCTGGACCATCTTCTGGAAGAAGAGCCACTGCATGAATGTTGTCTTGTGGACCCATAATCATTTCCGTGCTACCTTTAAGTTCTTCACAGAAACGACCATGACTCACCAAAATTAATGATTTACTCATAAATTATGCGCCCATTCCAAGCAAGAATTTACCGATGAATGAAAGTCCTACTGCAAGAACGATAATGATACCGATCGCTTTAGTAGAGTTCATACCTTTCTTACCAAGCAACCAGAAGATAAAGGCAGTAAAGATTGCTGGAAGCAAGCGTGGGAAGATTGAGTTCAAGATGTCTTGGAAGTCAATCATCTTTTCACCAATTGGCAATTTGTAAGAAATGTCAAAGTTGATCATTGTTGCTACAAGAGCACCCATCATGAATACACCAAGTACAGATGCAGCTTCAATCAAAGCTGTCAAAGTACTTTGCATGTTGTTGATAAGGTTAACCCCTTCTTTGTATGCAAATTCCAACTGTTTCCAACGGAAGATGTCATACGCTACTGCAACTGCGATCCAAAGGAAGATACCCCAAGGTTGGCCGGCAATAGCCATTGTTGCAGCGATAGATCCCATGATAGCAGGTACAAGTGAACCAAAGATTGTATCTCCAAGAGGAGCGAATGGTCCCATCAAACCTGTCTTGATACCGTTAACCGCATCTTTTGAGTCAACGCCATCTTTTTCTTCCATAGCAAGGTCAAAACCAGCGATGATTGTGTGGAAGAATGGTGAAGTGTTGAAGAATTGAGTATGAACTTTCATCATTTCTTTCAACTCAGGAGTTCCATCTCCATACATTTTACGCAATTGTGGCAAGATCATGTAAAGGTAACCTGATGCTTGCATACGTTCGTAGTTCCATCCCAATTGGAAAGTGAACAAGCTACGTTTGTTAATTTGATTAAAATCTTCTTTTGTTAATTTGTAATTAGAATTCGTCATCTTCAATTTCCCCACTTTCTGACTGTGTAGAAGGTGCTGCTACAGCAACTTTCTGGCTGTTCTTGAAGTGAACAACTGCAAGGAAGATACCAATGATAGAGATACCGATCATAGACAATCCTTTGAAGTTGTTAGCAAAACCGATAGTTTGAGCAACTTCAGCAGGAAGAGTGCCAATGATACCAGCAACTGCTCCACCAAGACTTATTACGTTTGAGTAAAGAACAGTCAACATAGCTGTCAAACCAAATCCCATAGCAAGATAGTGAAGGTTACGTTTAACTGGAAGGTAACGAAGCAAGATAGCGAATCCAAGACCTGGAAGCATACGACCTGCAAGAGTCAAACCGTCTGCAACCCATTGGTATTCTTTAACAAGGTCTACTACTGATTGTACGAAAGCACCACCAAAAGCAAGAGCGAAGAATACTGGAAGGGCACGAGAAAGAGCCCATGGAAGCGCACCAAGTAGGTAGTTGCGTTCGATACCTTTGTAGTCAAAGCGTTCGATCGCAGCATCAATACGGTGTGCAAAGAAAGTAGTTGTCATACGTCCAAGAACGTCGAAGTATGTCAAAAGTGCTGCTACTGGTACAGCGATTGTTGTGATTGCAAGATCTGTATCAATACCTTGAGAGATAGAGAATGCTGTTGCAAGAACCGCACCAGAAGTTGCGTCAATACGAGAAGCACCACCGAAGGTACCAACCCCAAGAACGAACAACTGCAAGCTACCACCGATAAACAAACCAGTTGTCACATCTCCCATGATCAAACCGGTAATGAAACCAGCGAATACAGGGGAACCTGCAGATGAAACGATTGTCAACTCATCACAGATTTGATAAGCTGAGTACAAAGTGAGAAGTAAAATTTGCCACCATTGTATCATAACAATGACCTCCTAAAAATTTTTTCCTATTTTAACAAGCTCAAAAAGTCTGAAACTGGATCATTTGGAACCATTTGAGCAGTGAGTTTCACACCTTTTTCTGCTAGTTTGTGGAAATCTTCCACATCCTTGTCTACCACGTTGATAGAACGTGTGATAGAGCGAGTTTCTGGTGTTTGAGACATATTGCCAACGTTGAGTGTTTCAAGCGGAACACCTGCTTCGACCAAACCAAGGAAACGGTCTGGTTTACGTGCAACGATAAAGAGACGTTGGCTATCGTATTTACCAGCAAGGATATTTACTGCTGCTTTCTCAACTGGCAAGATACTGAGTTTCACACCTGGTGGTGTCGCAAGTTTCAAACCACTCTTTTCAATATCGTTGTTAACAACTTCGTCGTCTACAACCATAATGCGTGAAACATTTAGTTTTCCAGCCCAAAGATTGGCTACTTGACCGTGGATCAAACGTCCATCGATACGGCATCCTACAATTGTCATAAGTTTTCCCCCTTTATGTGTTTTAGTGTAGGTTTACGAGTTAAATGAATCTCTTCTTTATATTCGCCCTCAGTTTCAAAGATGATGATGCGGTTAGCACCTTCCTTGAGATAGCTATGAGGGATATAAAGTGAGAGGGTCGGGCCGACGTTCCAGAAACGTCCTAAGTGACGCCCGTTGACAAAGGCAACTCCCTTACCAAACTCAGACAAGTCTAAGTAGGTATCCTTCGGCTCTTCAACAGTAAAGTCGAAAGCGTAAAAGGCTGGTTGTCCTTCTGTCCATCCTTTTGAAAAATCAATCTTCTCAGGATTATCCAGTGGCAGTGGATATTGTTTCCAATTCAGTAAGAAATGTAGATCCTTGCAGACACCTGTTCGAATTCCTTTACGCTGCGTATCTGCCAAAAACTTATGTCCGTAGTTGACACGCCCCATATTTTCAATCAAGATGTCAATCTCTGAAAAGCCTTCTCGGTTGCCTTGACAGTAGATGTCTTCGCCAATCTCTGTCTGGTATTGAGTAGCAATCCATTGACCATCTACAAAGAGTTGAGCTCGGTCACGTCCATCGATGATACGGAGACGTTCCTCTTCTGCATCCCAACTTGCCTCCGTGCGGTAGAGAAGGTAGCCATAACTTTGACCAAGTTCTTCCATCGCTTTTGGATAGAGGCTTTCAGTAGGACTAGAGAGATTATCCAGGGTTTCAAACAAGGAAACTTTTTCGACCAATGGAATGGACCCTATCTCCATGCTTTCCTTATAGAGTGGTTCCAACTGTGGATACTCTGGGAAGTGTGTTGCCATCATCTTCTTGACTGCTAGGTATTTAGCAGTTGGATTTCCTTCTTCATCGAGAAGGGCATCATAGTCGTAAGATGTGACTTGTGGCAAATCCAGAGTTCCTCGAGCCGAGCAACCATTCATGAAACCAAAGTTTGTCCCTCCATGGAACATGTAGAGGTTGATAGATCCTTGCTCCAATACCTCTCGAACAGCTTCTGCCAATTCTTTAGGATCACGAGTGATGATGGGTTCTTTCCAACGGTTGAACCAACCATCCCAGAATTCCATACACATGAGGGGCCATTTCTTGCCATGCTCATCAAAGAATTCCTGCATCTGTGAAAAGTTGTACGGAGCTTTAGAACCGAAGTTTCCTGTCACAAAGAGGTCGTCTTCAATCAAGGTTCCGGCTTTCAGAGTAGCCCTCCATGGGCCATCTGAAGTAAAGAGTGGGCAATCAATCCCTCGGTCTTCCATCAATTTCCGAATCGCTCGTAGATAAGACTTATCTTCTCCATAAGAGCCATATTCATTTTCGACTTGCATCATGAGAATGTTTCCGCCATTATCCAACAAGCGAGGTACAAGCCTTGGCAATAATTGGTCATAATAGCGAGCAACAGCCTCGATGTAGGCTGGGTCGGACGAGCGAATTCGCATGTCCTTGGTCAAGAGCCAAGCCGGCAAGCCACCAAATTCCCATTCCGCACAGATAAATGGAGACGGGCGTACAATGGCATAGAGACCCAGATCTTGTGCAATTTGAAGAAATCTCTCCAAATTTCTGGCACCTTCAAAATCAAACTCCCCTTCAACAGGTTCGTGTAAATTCCAAGCCACATAGGTCTCGACTGTATTAAAGCCAAGCGCCTTTAAGTTATAGAGAGAATGATACCAATCCTCTGCTGGAATCCTAAAATAATGAATGGCGCCGGACAAAATCTTGAACGGTTTTTCGTCTAAATAGAAATCGTCCTCAATTTTAAATCTTGTCATGTTATTACCTCTGACGAATTAAGTTTGCGCTTTCATTTATTATAATATTAACTATAATCAAATCTTTTGCATTTGTCAATAGGTTTTAGAAAATTCTTTAAAATTTTTCTATTTTTTTACTTCTTTTTTACCAAAATTATCTAAAAAATAGCATGAAATGAGGGCTTTTGCACGACTCCTGTTTTGACGGCGCTTTTATATATGTGCAAAATAATATTTTTAATGTATTATGTTATTTTTTCATCTAAATGCTACTATTTTCTTTGTGTTTGTGGTAAAATCAAAGAAGGAGAAAGAAAAAAATTGAGGTGCAATTATGGCTATTCCAAAATACCAATATATTAAAGACGAACTCAAGAATAAAATCATCTCAGGTCAATTTGCGAGTGGAGACAAGTTTTATACTGAAGCAGAGTTGATCGCGATGTATGATGTCAGTTCTATCACAGTTGTTCGTGCCTTGAACGACCTTGCCAAAGATGGCTATATTGTCCGCCAACAAGGAAAAGGAACTTTTGTTTCACGCGCTCGTAAGCACAAACTCGTTGAGTTTTCAGATGTGGAAATTTTTGAAACAAAAGACGATAAGGTAACTGTCCTTTCTATCGAACGTGGAAATAAGCTTGAATATTTGGAAAAACTTGGTTTGCGTGGAGACCAGTTCTACTACAAGATCGAACGGACACGTCAAACTAATGGTGTGACCTATATCTACCACACTTCTTATATTCCCGAACAATATATCAATGCCAACTATCCAAATCTTGACTATTATAGCTCTATCTATAAACGTTTCAAATTGGATTACCGCATTCACATGACTGATGAGCATTTTGAGGAAATCAACGAAATCGCATTCCCAACACCAGAGCATGCTGCTTCTACGTTGGGAATTGATACACAATTTCCAACTGTCTTCCAAACGAAGACTACAAAACTTGAGGCCACTGGCCAAGTCCTTGCCTATAGTGAAACTTATAAGCGAGCTGACTACTACAAAATCAAATTCATCTCGTGTGATCGAGGTCATTAAGAAAAAGCTTGAGCCTAGCTCAGGCTTTTTCTATTTCATTATAGCATGCACCATTCAGTATGAACATATGACGAAGGGTAATTCTTTAATTAGTAGTGCTTTTACTAAAAACAAGTTAAATATTGGCTAGATTTTCCTTGTTTTTAGTTTTTTGACAATTTTTTCCTAAATCTTATGATTTCCTCCATTTATTATAGTTCTTTCATAAAGCCGCTTGACTTTTTATATCTTAGATAATAAAATAAAAACAGTTTTGTGTAAACGCTATCATACAATATAATAACAGGGAGGTTTTATCATGAAACTAGAAAAGAAACAGCGCTTCTCCATTCGTAAGTACGCGATTGGAGCAGCTTCTGTACTCATAGGATTTGCTTTTGGTGCCCAAGTCGTATCTGCTGACGGGATTACTCCAGCTCCAACAGCTGAAGAAACTGTTCAAACTATTCAGGAGAGTCCACAAGCAGCCGAAGCAGCTGTAGAGTCCAAGGTTCAAGAAAAACTGGAAGAAAAGGCTGACAAGCCTGTAAAAGAGGAGGTCAAAGAAGACCAGGAGGCTCCTCGAACAGTTACTCCAACAACAGAAGAGTCAAGCGCACCAGTTGTGACAGAAAATACTGCTCCAACTCCTACTGCCGAGAAAGAAAGCCCTGCTCCAGCTGAAACTCCTGCTGAAAGCACTTCTTCAGAAAAGAAAAATGAAGTCGTTACACCAGCAGTGGCTGCTCCGAGCGTTGAACGAGCAAGTCAAGTAAATGAAAAACTGGCGAAAAGAAAAATGATCTCAATCGATGCTGGACGCAAGTATTTCTCTCCAGACCAACTCAAGGAAATCATCGACAAAGCTAAACACTACGGCTATACTGACCTCCATCTCTTAGTCGGAAATGATGGCATGCGTTTCATGCTGGACGACATGACGATTAAAGCCAATGGCAAAACCTATGCAAGTGATGATGTCAAACGTGCACTCGAAAACGGAACCGATGCCTACTACAAGGATCCAAACGGCAACCATTTGACAGAGAGTCAGATGACGGACTTGATTAACTATGCCAAAGATAAAGGTATCGGACTAATCCCAACAGTAAACAGCCCTGGCCACATGGATGCGATTTTGAATGCTATGAAAGAACTAGGCATCCAAAAACCAAACTTCAACTACTTTGGTAAGGAATCTGCTCGTACCGTTGACCTTGATAACAAAGAAGCTGTTGAATTTACCAAAGCTTTGATCGACAAGTATGCCGCTTACTTCGCTGGCAAATCTGACATCTTCAATATCGGACTGGACGAGTACGCCAACGATGCTACAAACGCCAAGGGATGGAGCGTTCTTCAAGCCTATAAATGGTATCCAGAAGATGGATTCCCAGACAAGGGTTATGAAAAATTTATCGCCTACGCTAATGACCTTGCTCGTATCGTCAAATCTCACGGCCTCAAACCAATGGCCTTCAACGACGGTATCTACTACAATAGTGATACTAGCTTTGGTACTTTTGACAAAGACATCATCGTTTCTATGTGGACTGGTGGATGGGGCGGATACGACGTCGCTTCTTCTAAACTTCTAGTTGAAAAAGGCCACCAAATTCTTAATACCAACGATGCTTGGTACTATGTTCTCGGACGAAATGCGGATGGCCAAGGCTGGTACAACCTCGACCAAGGACTCAATGGTATCAAGAACACTCCAATCACTTCTGTACCAAAATCTGAAGGAGCTGACATTCCATTCATCGGTGGTATGGTAGCTGCTTGGGCGGATGAACCATCTGCACGCTATTCACCATCACGCCTCTTCAAACTCATGCGTAGCTTCGCAAATGCCAATGCTGAGTACTTCGCTGCCGACTATGAGTCTGCTGAGCAAGCTCTGAAAGAAGTACCAACAGACCTTAACCGCTATACTGCAGAAAGTGTCGCAGCTGTCAAAGAAGCTGAAAAAGCCACTCGCTCACTCGATAGCAACCTCAGCCGTGCCCAACAAGACACTATTGATCAAGCAATCGCAAAACTCCAAGAAGCTGTTAGCAATTTGACCTTCACACCAGAAGCTCAAAAAGAAGAAGACGCGAAACGCGAAGTTGAAAAACTTGCCAAGAACAAGGTAATTTCTATCGATGCTGGACGTAAGTACTTCTCAGCTGAACAACTCAAACGTATCATTGATAAAGCTAGTGAACTTGGATATTCTGATGTGCATCTCCTCCTAGGAAATGACGGACTTCGCTTCCTACTTGATGACATGACTATCACTGCTAACGGAAAAACTTATGCAAGTGACGATGTCAAAAATGCCATCATTGAAGGGACAAAAGCTTACTACGATGATCCAAACGGAACCACTCTTAGCCAGGCTGAAATCACTGAATTGATCGAGTACGGAAAATCAAAAGGGATTGGACTCATCCCAGCGATCAACAGCCCAGGTCACATGGATGCCATGCTTGTCGCTATGGAAAAACTTGGAATCAAGAACCCTCAAGCCAACTTTGACAAGGTCTCCAAAACAACCATGGACCTCGAAAACGAAGAGGCGATGAACTTTGTCAAAGCACTTATCGGTAAGTACATGGACTTCTTTGCAGGCAAGACTAAGATCTTTAACTACGGTACAGACGAATATGCTAATGACGCTACCAACGCCCAAGGCTGGTACTACCTCAAATGGTATGGACTCTATGGCAAGTTTGCTGAGTACTCTAACACCCTTGCTGCCATGGCCAAAGAAAGAGGACTTCAACCAATGGCCTTCAACGATGGTTTCTACTACGAGGACAAGGATGATGTTGAGTTTGACAAGGATGTCATCATCTCTTACTGGTCTAAAGGATGGTGGGGCTACAACCTTGCATCTCCTCAGTACCTTGCAAGTAAAGGCTATAAATTCCTTAATACCAACGGAGACTGGTACTACATTCTCGGTCAAAAACCAGAAGATGGTGGTGGCTTCCTCAAAAAAGCTCTCGAAAATACCGAGAAAACTCCATTTAATCAACTAGCATCAACTAAATACCCTGAAGTTGACCTTCCTACTGTTGGTAGTATGCTTGCTATCTGGGCAGATAGACCAAGTGCTGAGTACAAGGAAGAAGAAATCTTTGAACTCATGACTGCCTTCGCAGATCACAACAAAGACTACTTCCGCGCTGACTACAATGCTCTCCGTGAGGAGCTTGCTCAAATCCCTACTAACTTGGAAGGATACAGCAAAGAAAGTCTCGATGCTCTAAATGCAGCTAAAGAAGCTCTCAACTACAACCTCAATCGTAACAAACAAGCCGAGTTAGACGCTCTCGTAGCCAAACTCAAGGCAGCCCGCCTAGGCCTCAAACCAGCGGCAACTCACTCAGGAAGCCTCGATGAAAATGAGTCATCTGCCACTGTTGAAACTAAGCCAGAACTCATCACCAAAACAGAAGCAATTCCTTTTGAGACCATTAAGAAGGAAAATCCGAACCTCCCAGCTAAACAAGAAAAGATTGTCACACCAGGTGTAGATGGTGAACGCACTCATTACATCTCTGTCCTTACTGAAAATGGTAAACAAACAGAAACCGTTCTAGATAGCCAAGTAACCAAAGAACCTGTGACACAAGTGATTGAAATCGGTGCCCCTATTACTCACAAAGGAGATGAAAATGGTAAAGCGACAACTGCAGAAGCAAAACCGAGACTGGATATCCAAGAGGAAGAGATTCCATTCACTACCGTGACACGTGAAAATCCACTCTTACTCAAAGGGAAGACTCAAGTCGTTACTAAAGGCGCTAACGGTCGTCGCAGTCATTACTACTCTGTGAGCACTAATGCTGACGGTAAGGAAGTGAAAACTCTTGTAGATAGCCTTGTGACCCAAGAAGCAGTAACCCAAGTTATTGAAGTCGGAACCCTTGTAACCCATGTAGGAGACGAACACGGTCTTGCTCCAGCCGCAGAAACAAAACCGAGACTAGACATCCAAGAGGAAGAAATTCCATTCACTACTGTGACACGTGAAAATCCTCTATTGCCAAAAGGACAAACGCAAGTTGTTACTAAAGGAGCTAACGGCCACCGTACTGCCTTCTACTCTGTAAGTACTACTGCTGATGGAAAAGAAGAAAGAACGCTTGTCAATAGCGTAGTATCACAGGAAGCAGTCACTCAAGTCGTTGAAGTCGGCACTGCCGTTGAGAAGACAGAGAATGCTCAATCAACTACTGTCAAAGCAGATGAAAAACAACTCCCTGCAACAGGAAGTCAAGATTCTGCAGGCTTGGTCGCAGCAGGCCTCATGGCGACTCTAGCAGCCTACGGACTGACTAAGAGAAAAGAAGATTAAACCCCTTCGACAAGAATATAAAAAGCGAGATTGAATCTCGCTTTTTATTGTTAGGATTAATCACCAAGTCCGATACGTTCAAAGATATCATCCACTCGTTTGGTGTAGTATGCAGGGTTGAAGATTTCATCAATTTCCTCTTGAGTTAGGCGTGAGGTTACTTCTGGATCTGCTTCAAGAAGTGGCTTGAAGTCTACTTGGTTATCCCAAGAGTAGGCTGTTTTTGGTTGCACCAAGTCATAGGCTTGCTCACGGGTCATACCTTTCTCAATCAAAGTCAACATAGCCCGCTGACTAAAGATTAGACCAAAAGTTGAGTTCATGTTGCGGATCATGTTTTCTGGGAAGACCGTCAAGTTCTTGACGATATTTCCAAAACGGTTGAGCATGTAGTCAATCAAAATGGTCGTATCTGGTGTGATGATACGCTCAGCTGATGAGTGAGAAATATCACGTTCGTGCCAGAGAGCGACGTTCTCATAGGCTGTAATCATGTGACCACGGATAACACGCGCCAAACCTGTCATGTTCTCAGAACCGATAGGGTTGCGTTTGTGAGGCATTGCTGAAGAACCTTTTTGACCTTTGGCAAAGAACTCTTCTACTTCACGTTGTTCCGATTTTTGCAGACCACGAATCTCAGTCGCCATGCGCTCGATGGAAGTCGCGATGCTAGCAAGAACTGCAAAGTACTCAGCGTGAAGGTCACGAGGAAGGACCTGTGTAGAGATTTCCTGAGCACGGATACCCAGTTTGTCACAGACGTATTGCTCTACAAATGGTGGGATGTTGGCAAAGTTACCAACCGCACCCGAAATCTTACCAGCTTCCACACCAGCAGCCGCATGCTCGAAACGCTCGATATTGCGCTTCATTTCGCTGTACCAAGTCGCCAATTTCAGTCCAAAGGTTGTAGGTTCAGCGTGCACACCGTGGGTACGACCCATCATGATGGTGAACTTGTGTTCCTTAGCCTTATCAGCAATGATGTTGATGAAGTTTTCAAGGTCACGACGGATGATGTCGTTGGCCTGCTTGTAGAGATAACCATAGGCCGTATCCACCACGTCGGTAGAAGTCAACCCATAGTGAACCCACTTGCGCTCTTCACCAAGAGTCTCAGAAACCGCACGTGTGAAGGCAACCACATCGTGGCGCGTCTCCTGCTCAATCTCCAAAATTCGGTCGATGTCGAAGTCCGCCTTCTCGCGAATCAAAGCCACATCTTCCTTAGGGATTTCCCCCAACTCAGCCCATGCCTCGTCCGCCAAGATTTCCACCTCAAGCCAAGCACGGTATTTATTTTCTTCACTCCAAATGTTCGCCATCTCAGGGCGAGAGTAACGGTTGATCATGTTGTTTCTCCTATAATTTTATCTGCCTGATAGTAATGATGAGATAACTCCACCTAAAGTTCCTGATATTATATCTTTAATAAACTGTTGATTGAAAAATGATGCATTTTCTTTAACAATTACAGTAAATTCAGATTCACTATTTTTGTCAGTTGCAGCAAGTAAGTCCTTTAAAATTTCGACAGATTGCTCAGATAGAACAGAAGCATTGTTAAGAATCTGTTGAAGTTGTTTAGAAAGTTCCGACCACGGAAACTCAACATTCATATTAGATTTTTCTAAAATAGAATCCGTAACAATATTTGAGTTAACATTGTTGTCCCCATTAAATGTGACATTATTACCTGAACCAAAATCATTTCCAACTACATTATCATTACCTGATACAGTTGTTTTATATGAGCCTGTTTCAAAAATATTTTGTTCCCCACCAATTTGTTGATGTTTTATATCAATAAAAGTGATCTGATTTTTATCACCAAAAGATTTTTTAATTACTTCATATACTTTGTCTCGAAATATTTCTTCCTTAAAAAACAAATAAGAATTTTTGCTAGACCCTAAATTGAACTCTATGTAATATTTTGTTTTAAGATATTTCTCATAACGGTTATATACAATATAAATGTACAAAGCCAAAAAAGTAATCGGAATGATATTTGGGATAAAATCTATCGGAAACATTATTAACATAATAGCTGCAAAAGCTATTTCTTTCAAAGAAATTCTAAACGCCAATGTTGCTTTTGTCATCATAGAAATATTGTCTATCTGAATAACATCATTTTGAGTAGCTATTGCATGTTCCTTTATGCTAAGAGTATCCGTTTCAATAGTATTATTTTCGTTATTAAATAAATCTAAAATCATTATTCTTCTCTCTCCTCAAACTCTTCTTTTCCAATAAACACAGATGGATAGTGTGGTAAACTATTAAGGTTAGTATCCAACGGTACATCATAGATAACTAAATAGTTTTCTGGGTACTGAGCCACTAGCTCTTCATATTTGGCTTTCACTTTTTCGTGATCACTACTAGCATATAAGACTTCGACGACTGCTCCAGTCTTATCTTTTTCAACAAATGCGCTAACGATAATTTGTATCATAGTAATTGATAAAGTCCGTAGCCCGTATTCAGTTTTAGTAAATACAAGTATCCTTGTTCCTTTCTTTTTTGTTTATTTTATTCTATCAAGGATTGGACTTCTTGATTTACTCAAGTAAATCCTAATACCATTATTTAGTTTTTATAAACTATATAATCGGTTAAAAATCATTTTCTTCCAATTCTTTTAAATACAGCTTGAATAGTTCCATAAATATTCTATCAATAAGAACAAGTATAAAGAACCAGATGAAATAATTTCTAGAGGTGTCATCCTCTTTTTGGAGAGATTTTAAAGATGGTAAATTTTCTTGATAGGACAAAGCATTATGAGCTAACCTATTCCTATTTCTGTATAGTTCCTCATATTGTGACTCCAAAACAACCTCTACACTAGCAGAAACTTGTGCTTTAGGCTGGAACATTTTTGTACTATTCGTAAGAATCTGTCCCTCCCCAACTTTAAAATCATGCACAAAATAATCATATTTCCTTTGCGTCCAAGTAACTAAAACCGAATTACTAAAAATTTTTTTTATTGCTTCTACCGACTCATCAATCCATTGCTGTTTTGATAAGTGATTGACATCATAAGATGCCTTTACCGATTTTATTAGTTCATTCAAGCGCTTATAGATAGCAGACTTATCTTTATAACTTGAATACTCTGCCAACTTATCTTCATTTTTTAAAAGAGTTCTTCGATATCCATAATCATATGTAGCCATTTCCCATGCTATACATTTCATTTTCTGCTCTTGGAAACCAGTCATCTTTAAAAACAATGAATGAATAATATACTCAGATAAAGGATAGGTTTCAACACCATCATTAATCACATAACTCGCTGATACCGCTTCTTCTAAGACTGTAGTTATTGGAGTAAAAATAAATGCTTCATGATTGCTCATTTTATATACCTACTGTAAATCTCATAAGAACTTTGAATTCTATTTCGTAAATGCATCAAAGCATTTGGATTCTTTGTATGTTTCATGTCACTTTTAAATGATTGAATTTCTTCTTTCAAATCTAGAACTAAATTATTTATAGAATCGATATCCAGCTTTTTACTCTCAAAGAGAGTATACTTTAACAAACCAAAAGCAACTAAATCTATATCAATAATTGAATTTAAAACTATTTGATTAGTTATAACCTCCATAAATTTTCCAACTTCTTCTAATTTATTTGAATAGTCTTCTGCTGTTACATAGTCTGGTAATGGAGAAAATAAATCGCTATCTGCACCATATGCAACAAAGTAAATGAATTCCTCATATAGTTTTTCCATTCTTCGAGCATATCTATAACCGACCTTATTTATATTGACTTTTTCTTTATAATGAGATATTAAAGCAATATAACGAACAAAATCCATTTGCGCATCATTAATTCTAATTGATTTACTAAATTCTGGTTCAAAAAAATCTACCAGACCATCTCTAAGAAAATATAGTGATTTTCTACTTTCCTGAGGAAGTAATGTTTCACCTTGAATATTTATGTTTCTAAACACAGAAGAATAATATCTTTGCTGTTCAGAGTAAAACTCATCAACACTTTCACCACTCGTAACTTGTGGGACAAGATAACAAAAACCAAGATAATGTGAACGTAAAAATTCTAAACTAATTTCTGAAATTTCATCATAATTATCTTTTTTAATCTGTGAAAGTATTTGTTCTTTGCTGTTACCTTTCTCCGTTAACTTCTTCAACGACCACTCTAAAATATTATCAAACTCATCAATATCTATTTCTGAATCATTATCATCAATCAAGTTTGAAATTTTCTTTTTATATTTTTCTTTATTCGGAAAAATACCTAAGAAGCTAAGAAAAATACTAGTCAAACGTTGTTGCCCATCCAAAATTAAATTTTCTCGTTCTTCTCCCTTATCATAAGAACCAATAGTAACTGGTGGTACAAATTCATTTTTTCGTATGCTCTCAATTAATTTCTCTGTTTTCTCCTTATCCCAAACAAATAATCTCTGATAATCTGGAAGAATGATATTTTTTTTCAAAATTAAATTCATCCAATGTTCTAGAGTATATTCACCATAGTATACTTTACTCTCCATACTAAAACTCCTTCCCTTCTCCAAACTCTCTAACCTCATCCGGTTCATCACTAAACAAAGTCACATGTCCCATCTTGCGGTTGTGTTTCGCTTCTATTTTACCATACATGTGGAGGTGGGCGCTTGGATTTTCTGTGACATATTTTTCAGCGGCCTCGACATGCTGGCCGAGAACATTAAGCATAACAGCAGGCGCATGTAGTTTGATAGCTGGCAATGGGGCTCCGAGAACACCCAGAATATGGGTGTCAAACTGGGAGAAGTCACAGGCTTCAATCGAGTAGTGCCCAGAGTTGTGTGGGCGTGGAGCGATTTCGTTGACAATGATGTCATCAGCTGTCGCAAACATTTCCACACAAAGTGTTCCAGACAGGTTGAGCTGTTCTGCGATTCGCACTGCCATAGCTTTGGCTTTTTCAGCTAAACTTTCTGAAATGCGAGCAGGCACGATAGTTTTTGAAAGAATGTTATTACGGTGGATATTTTCCTGAACTGGGAAGACTGTCACGTCCTTGCCATTTCCAGACACGATGACAGAAATTTCAAGGTCAAAGTTGACAAATTCTTCCAAAACGCAATCTGCTGAATCTGCTAGTGCATAAGCTTCTTCCAAATCTACTGCTGAGCAAATGACCTTTTGCCCATGCCCATCGTAGCCACCAGTCGCAGTCTTGAGGACATAATTTTTAGAAAGGTCAATATCTGTCAAATCTTGACTTGAAGTCACGACCTTGTAGGGTGCAACTGTCACTTGTGCCTTATTTGAGAGGAAGTCCTTTTCAAAGATGCGATTTTGGGAAATACGGAGCAGGCCGGTCCCTTGAGGGAGCTGACCTTCCTTGATAACGGCATCCAAACCGTCAGCATCGACATTTTCAAACTCATAGGTCAGTACATCGCAACGCTCAGCCAACTGACGGAGGGCATCCACATCGTTATAAGGAGCCACGATGATTTCCGCTACACGAGAGGCTGGGCAATCCGCCGCAGGATCCAGCGCGATAACCTTGTGCCCCATGTAGATAGCAGAAATGGCCATCATCTGACCCAACTGACCGCCACCGATAATTCCGATTGTTTTAGATGAGCTCATTTGTAGACTCCTCTGCGATTTTCCCTTGCTCTTCTGCGAAATCTGCCAATGCTGTCACGATAGCCTGATCTTCTACTGAGAGGAGACGGAGGGCAAAGAGGGCCGCATTGGTCGCTCCTGCTTCACCGATAGCCATAGTCGCAACAGGCACGCCACCCGGCATCTGTACGATAGAGTAGAGCGAATCCACGCCACTAAGAGCGCGCGACTTGACCGGTACCCCGATGACAGGAAGGGTTGTTTTCGCTGCGACCATACCTGGCAAATGGGCTGCGCCACCTGCACCTGCGATAATGACCTTGATACCGCGACTACGAGCTTCCTCCGCATGTATGAACATGAGGTCTGGAGTACGGTGTGCGGAAACAACTTTCTTTTCGTAGGCTACACCGAAGCGGTCTAGGATTTCTGCTGTTTTTTGCATGGTTGCCCAGTCGGATTTTGAGCCCATGATAATGGAAATTACTGGTTTCATTTCTTCTCCTTTTTCTTCCTTTCAACAATCACCTTAGGTTGTGAGGGACGGCAGCAGCCACCAAAGGTGTCTCATGCCTAAATCGGAAGCCCAAGGTCTTCCGATTTCCCTGAACGATTGGCTAATAATCCAATCGTTCTTTCAAAACGGCGGTGATTGCTCTATGTTGGCTCGCTTTCGCTCGCCATGACAATTTTTGTATCTGTTAATCTTTTATAGCCTTGCTCCCAATATCGGTTCGGTAAAAGAGGCCTTCTGTGTTTTGTTTGTCGAGTTCCTTGTAGATGGTATCTTGGGCTTCTTTAACGGTATCGGCTGTGGTGACCAGCATATAAACTCGTCCGCCGTTGGATAGCAGTGCTCTGCTATTTTCCGCAAACTTAGCCCCTGCATAGTAGGTAATGATGTCGTCTTCGGTCTTAGTTGGCAACTCGACACCCTTTGCATAGTCTAGCGGGTAACCCTTGGATGCAACAACCACACCCAGAGTCACACCCTTGTCCGTCCATGTGATGTTTGGCTCCTTGCCATCGAGAATATCCGTGATATTTTGTGCAAAGTCAGATGTCAAACGAGGCAAGATAATCTGAGTTTCTGGATCTCCGAACCGAGCGTTGAACTCGATAACCTTAGGTCCGTCTACGGTCAAGATAAGCCCCGCGTAAAGGACACCAAGATACGAACGACCTTCTTTGATCATCCCTTCAAGGACTGGCTTGACAATAGTGTCAACCGCTGTGTCAACCACGCTCTGTGGCAAGTGAGGAACTGGCGCATAGGCACCCATCCCACCAGTGTTAGGACCCTTGTCGCCATCATAAGCACGTTTGTGGTCCTGAGCCGTTGGCATAATGTAGAACTTGTCCCCATTGACAAAGGCAAAGAGTGAAAATTCCTCCCCTTCAAGGAATTCCTCGATGACCACTCGCGCACCTGAGTCACCGAACTTATTGTCCAAAAGCATCTCGTGAGCAGCTTCTACTGCTTGCTCGACTGTCTCAGCAACGACAACACCCTTACCAAGCGCTAAACCATCTGCCTTGACTACGATAGGAGCCCCCTGCTTTTCGATATATGCCTTGGCTTCCTCAAAATCTGAGAATGTGCCATAGGCTGCTGTCGGAACGCCGTACTTGACCATGATTTCCTTAGCAAAATCCTTGGACCACTCCAGCTCCGCTGCTAATCTTGTCGGACCAAAAGCCTTGAGACCAGCTGCATTGAAATCATCCACAATCCCAGCAGCAAGGGCGTCATCTGGCCCGATAAAGGACCAAGCAATATCGTTATCCTTTGCGAACTCTATTAACTTAGAATGTTCGGAAATAGAAATGTTTACCAATTCCAGACCATCCAGAGTCATTCCGTCATTTCCAGGAGCTACAAAGACTTTTTCAACATCTTTTGACTCAAGCAACTTCTTAGCAATCGCATGTTCACGACCACCCGAACCGGCAACTAACAGCTTCATCTTTCAACCTCTTTTGCGAATTATTTACTAACATTATATCACAAACGTTCGTTTTAATCTCGTTCCGCTCCGCGTTTTAGGCAAAAAAAGGAAAGAAACTGTTTTCTTCCCTTTTGTCTTCTTAATGTCTAAAATGTCTCACGCCTGTGAAGACCATAGTCAAGCCATATTTGTCCGCTGCTTCAATAGATTCTTGGTCACGGACGGATCCACCTGGCTGGATGATGGCCTTGATACCTGTCTTAGCGATTTCTTCGATGTAGTATGAGAAATAAATACTCACTAATATCATTTAGTGATTTATTCCCATATACAATATTGGTTCAAATCCATTTTCTCTAGCATAATTATACCATGATAAAATTTTTAATCTTAATAATATAGAACGTATCTGTAAAAAGCTAAAACTATTATTTTTGACACTTTCATAAATAGATTTATTTGACTTATCAACAATCCATAGAACACTAGTCTTTTTTGAATCAATTGCACTATAAACTAAAGTTTTATCCAGAGAGTATTTTTTTATCAGATACTCAGCATTTCTCCTTTTATTTATCCTATCCCTTAATACTTGCATTGATAATATGGACTGTTCGAAACTATAAATTGATTTTGAAGTATTAAATCCCATTTTTACAGCAATTAATTCACCAGAGTCTTTATCAAACAAATCTCCAATTTCCNCTGCTACTCCATTATAATACACATTCTTCTTATGAAACTGTTCGTATTTTGTCATTGTTGAGATTATTTCTGAAATAAACTTATTTTCATCCATATGAAAGCATTTTGAAGAAAAATTATGTTGCTGTGGCAACCTTAAAACTAATCCTTCAATCTCTCTCAATTGTATATCCAATAAAGATTTAAAGGATTCATTGAACGTGGACCATCTTCCAGAATCTAAAAAATATCGTTCCCCTTTATAATCAACTTCAGCATAAATGAGATTTTTCAAGTTTATTGTCTTTCTTTCCTCTGACAAAAAATTTATACGAATACTTTTAAGTTGATCAATTTTCTCCAAATTAGCAACAATAAATTCTCGTATGGAATTCAAATTATAATCAACTTGTTTTGTCGTACTTTTTTTATTCTTGAGTATGGATATGTCAATAGTTGAATCCCCTACAAATTCTATATTATCTCCTAAGGTCACTATTCTATTTAACGAAATATCACATTCTTCGTTTTTCTTTCCTTTTAATACTCTCAATAAATACTCATCTAATTCTTGATTTAGTTTATCGTGCAGAGGCAACAATTTAAAACGTGGAAATTCTTGATTAGGTTGACTTAATATCTGTTTATCAATTTCCTTAAAAATATTTATAAAATCATCAAAATCTTTTTGAGTCTCAAATTTATAATCTTTTGTAAGATGTACGGATATATTACATTTTAAATTTTTACCAAAAATAGTATTTTGAGGTTTTCCTTCTATGTTAAAATAAGCTTCGCTGGCTTGTGGAAAATCTGTTTGATTTGCTTTGTAGTTTAACACTCCTCTTAATTTGTTTCTTTCTACATAACTAATGCCCTTTACATTAATTTCAGAAGGTTGTATAGAACGTTCCGCAAAATCTAAACCAAATTGTAAATCAGATAATGTTGCCACAAACCAGTGGCTCCTTCCTTGTGGAATAAGATAAAGCGACTTTGGTGTACCTATCATAATAATCGCATTATGATTTTGAAACGACTCTTCTACAAAATCTTCTCCATCAAAAATATTATTGATATCATGTAACCAACTCGTTGTTTCTTTTTTTTTACGTTGTACATAGATCTGTGCAACAAAACCCTTTCTATGAAATTCTTTCTTTACTTTCCGAACATCATTATATCCTTCACTACAAATTTTGCCCTTTAATTCTTTCCATTTTGCTATTTTGCTTAAACTAGGCGTTTCTACACGATAAATGTTTAGTCTCATAATTTTGGCCTTATTCTCTAACATCAAATAAAATATATTGTATTAACAATCTGTTAAATACCATAAATAACATTAACTATGTAAACTTGATTACCATTCATTCTTAATGTCTAAAATGTCTCACGCCTGTGAAGACCATAGTCAAGCCATATTTGTCCGCTGCTTCGATGGACTCTTGGTCACGGACTGAGCCACCCGGCTGGATGATGGCCTTGATACCGGCTTTGGCGATTTCTTCCACGTTATCCGCAAATGGGAAGAAAGCATCTGAAGCAAGAACAGCGCCGTCAAGGCGGTCTTTGGCTTGTTCAATGGCGATGCGAACAGAAGCCACACGATTGGTTTGACCCGGGCCAACGCCAAGTGTCATGTGGTCGTTGGTTATGATGATTCCGTTTGATTTGACGTACTTGATGGCTTTCCAAGCGAACTCAAGGGCAGTCGCTTCTGTCTCGGTTGGCTGGCGTTTGGTCACCACTTGCCAGTCAACTGGGCTTTCCTTGACCACGTCTTGGTTTTGCACAAGAAGTCCACCAACCACGCCTGTGTATTCTGCCTCTACTTCACTAGCCTCTTGAGCATCAAATGGCAAGGCAAGGATACGCAAGTTTTTCTTTTTGTTGGTCAAAATGGCTAGCGCTTCATCCGTATAGCTCGGTGCGATAATGATCTCGAGGAAAACGCCGTGCATCTTCTCAGCGGTCGCAGCATCCACCTCACGGTTAAGGACGACAATTCCACCAAAGATAGACACTGGGTCAGACTCGTAAGCATAGTCCCAAGCAGTTTCGATGTCATCTGCCTGACCAATTCCACATGGATTCATGTGTTTCAAAGCTACAACGGTTGGACGATCTTTGAAATCACGGATAATACGAATCGCCGCATCAGCGTCACGAATGTTATTGAAGGACAATTCTTTACCGTTGAGCTGTTTCGCTGATGCAATTGAGTAGTCTGTCGGCAAAGCTTTTTGGTAGAAGTCCGCATCCTGCTGAGGATTTTCCCCATAACGCATTGGTTGCTTGAGGTCATAGGTCAAAGTGAGCTTTTCAGGTTTGCTTTCGCCCACTTGAGCTGTGAAGAACTCTGCAATCAAGGCGTCATAAGCCGCTGTGTGACGAAAAACCCTGGCTGCTAAACGTTGGCGAGTTTCGTAAGTCGTTTCACCATTGGCTGACAACTCGTCCAAAACCACTGCATAGTCAGCAGGGTCTACCACAACCGTCACGCTGGCATGGTTTTTAGCCGCTGAACGAAGCATGGATGGCCCACCGATATCGATATTTTCAACTGCGTCAGCGTACGTCACGTCTGGTTTGAGGATTGTTTCCTTGAAAGGATAGAGGTTGACCACTACAAGGTCGATAAGCTCGATCTTATTGCCCTTAGCCGCCTCAAGGTGGCTATCGAGATCACGACGAGCGAGGAGCCCACCATGGATATTTGGGTGGAGAGTCTTGACGCGACCGTCCATCATCTCTGGGAAGCCCGTCACATCATCGATCGCAATGGTCTCCACCCCAGCATTATCAAGGGCAACCTTAGTTCCACCTGTCGAGATAATCTCCCAACCGAGTTTTTTAAGTTCTTGGGCAAATTCAACAATACCCGCTTTGTCTGAGACGCTGATTAAGGCCTTTTTCGTCATTCTATTCCTCTTTCTTTAGATCCAAGCGCATAGCGACTTCGTTATTTTCTTCTATAAATCCTGTTTCCTGAAAACCCAGACTAGTCAACAGGTGCTTCATTTTTTCATTTCCAACCACATAATCTGCGGTAATATGACTGCAAGCTCTATCCATCTGGGCCTCTTTGATTAGAACTTCCAAGGCTTTTCGACCATAACCTCTTCCTTGGTACTGCTGACCAATCATTATCCGCCAGATAAAGTATTCCGCTTCATCCTTGTCTATTTCTAGCAGGAGAAAGCCAACCACTTGCTTATCCCAATAGATTGCCATCGGAAACACATCTTCGTTTTTCCGGTAGAGCCATGCATCAGCTAAAGAGCGCACATTTGGAGCTACGAAACGTGCTCGTTCATCAGCTTCTGATATTTTCAAATCCAGCACTGCCTGAAAACTGCTCTCATCTACCAATTTCAGTTCAATCATTTTTTCTCCTAGCAAGATTGCGCAATCAAAACTTGATTTACTTCTTACCTTCTCTCCACTCCCAAGCTATCCAGCACCTCTGGATACAACTTGTACTCAGCCTCATGAATACGAGCTTCGAAGCTTTCGATAGTATCATCATCTAGCCGTGGCACACGGACCTGCTTGATAATCTTTCCAGTATCTACACCTGAATCCACCCAGTGAATGGTCACGCCACTCTCAGTAACCCCAGCATCCCAAGCATCCTCAATCCCATGAGCTCCTGGAAATTCGGGCAGGTAGGCTGGATGGATATTGATAATACGCCCCTCGTAGGCTCCAAGTAAGGTTGGCCCAACGATTTTCATGTAGCCAGCGAGGCAAACCAAGTCAATCTGGTGTTCTTCCAAGAGTTCGACAAGAGCAGCTTCGTAGTCCGCCTTGTTCTCAAACTCCTTGAGTTCAAAAGCATAGGACAGGACGCCGAGCTTTTCTGCACGCTCGAGCACATAGGCATCACGATGGTCTGAAAAGACAAACTCCACTGGAAATTCTTCGGCAATCACCTGAAAATTTGAGCCATTACCAGAGGCAAAAACCGCTATTTTTTTCATTTGATGATGACACTTTCGTTTTCTTTCTTGACGATGCGACCAATTTCATAGACTGGTTCATCCAGTAATTCCTTAATACGACCTACATTTTCAGGGCTAACTGCAAACATAAGCCCCACACCCATATTGAAGATTTCAAACATTTCTTCGTGTTTGATCTGACCGTATTTTTCAAGGGCTTTGAAAATCGGAAGCACTGGAACTTTGCTTTCCTCAATCTCAGCAGCTAGGTCATCGGCAAACATACGAGGAACATTTTCGATAAAGCCACCACCCGTGATGTGGGCAATGCCGTTGACCAACCCTTCCTTGATGAGTGGCAAGACAGCCTTGACATAGATACGAGTCGGCTCAAGAAGGACTTCCTTAAGTTTCTTTCCTTCCAATTCTGGCAAGACTTCCTCACCTGTGTAGTCGGTAAAAACACGACGCACGAGTGAGTAACCATTTGAGTGAATACCACTCGAAGCAAGCCCGAGAAGAACATCACCTTCAGCTACTTTTGAGCCGTCTATGATTTGAGATTTTTCAGCCACGCCGACCGCAAAACCAGCCAGATCGTAGTCATCTGCGCCATACATACCAGGCATTTCAGCCGTTTCTCCACCGATGAGAGCAGCGCCTGCCTGCACACAACCTTCTGCCACACCAGCAACGACTTGTTCTAGTTTAGCTGGTTCATTCTTGCCAGTCGCGACGTAGTCAAGGAAGTAAAGAGGCTCCGCACCTGCAGCGATGATATCATTGACACACATGGCCACACAGTCCTGACCGATTGTATCGTGCTTATCGTACTTGATGGCCAGCATGAGCTTGGTTCCGACACCATCAGTCCCTGAGATCAAGACCGGCTCTTTGACACCTGTTTTTGAAAGGTCAAACATGCCACCGAAACCACCTAGAGCTCCCATAACACCTGCACGCTCCGTACGAGCTACATGCTTTTTAATTCGTTCAACAACTTCATAACCCGCTTCAACATCCACACCCGACTGGGCATAAGCATTTTTATTTGTCATCTTTGTCTCCTCTTCCTTTCATTTAATGGAGAGTCTTTATCCGTCTATTTGTAAAAACTGATCTTGTCACCCAAACTTCTTCGATATTCTTCCTCATAGTCGTAGAGAGGAGTTGGGTAGTCACCGTCAAAGTAAGCGACACAGAGACCACCGTTCGGCGCATCTGTTTCAATACCAATCGAATCAATCAAACCTTCAACAGAAAGATAGGTCAGGCTATCCGCACCAATGATTTGGCAGGTTTCTTCGACCGTATGATTAGCCGCAATCAGCTCCTGACGCGTCTGGATATCAATCCCGTAGAAACATGGATAAGCTAGCGCAGGACTTCCAATAGCAACGTGAACCTCAGAAGCACCTGCTTCTTTCAAAAGCTGAACGATACGGCGAGAGGTTGTCCCACGAACAATGGAATCATCAATCATAACCACACGTTTGCCTTTGACAACACCCGAAACGGCAGACAGTTTCATCCGTACCCCTTGCTCCCGCAATTCTTGAGTCGGTTGGATAAAGGTGCGTTGCGTGTATTGGTTCTTGATGAGACCCATTTCATTTGGCAGACCAGACTCCTCCGCAAATCCCATAGCTGCGCTGAGTGAGGAATTTGGCACACCGACCACGATATCCGCTTCGTGCTTAAATTCACGCGCCAATTGAGCCCCCATACGTTTGCGAGCTGTATGGACATTGACACCGTGGATATTAGAATCAGGGCGAGCAAAATAGATATACTCCATAGAGCAAATCGCCAACTGTGTATCATCTGTATAGCTATCATACTGGATGCCCTTATCATCAATGATCACAATCTCTCCAGGCTTCAAATCTCGAATCCACTCAGCACCAATAACTTCAAAAGCACAGGTTTCTGAGGAAACCACTACCGCTCCGTTGGTCATTTTCCCAATCGAAAGCGGACGGAAGCCATTAGGGTCAAGGGCCGCAATCAACTTATCTTCAAACAACAAGATATAAGCAAAGCCACCTTTAACAAGACTGAGCGCTTCCTTGATTTTGCCCATCAAACTAGGATTGTGACTCCGACGAATCAAATGAGCTAAGATTTCTGAATCAGAGGTTGAGCTGAAAATAGCACCTCTTTGTTCCAATTCTTTCTTAAGAGATTCTGCATTGGTCAGGTTCCCATTGTGAGCCAGCCCAAACTGCATATCATGAAAGCGAAAAATGAAAGGCTGGATATTATCCGCAGAAGCTTCTCCTGCAGTCGCATAACGCACATGTCCAATAGCAGCAGATCCTGTCAATTTATCCAAATTAGCCGGGTTTCTGAATACTTCTGACAAAAGCCCCATATCACGATGGCGCTTCAATTGTCCTTGGTCATTGGAGAGGATTCCTGCCCCCTCCTGACCACGGTGCTGAAGACTGTGGAGCCCAAAATAGGTCATTTTAGCGGCATCTGGATGCCCCCAGATACCGAAAACACCACATTCTTCATTAAGAGATTTTACTTCGTATGTCATTTTTTATACCTAATTTTTATTTGTGTAGCACCAAGAGCTAGATCTACTTGACTTTTACATTACTGATACTATCTATTAGAAAATCTGCAAATCTTACTTTCCAGTAAAGTATTGAACAGCTGATGCGAACAGGTGCTGGTCTTTATTTCCTGGGATGTTTTGGAAAAGACCATCTTCATAACGTTCTGAGTGTCCCATTTTACCGATGATTTGACCATTCTTGCTGGTAATTCCTTCGATAGCATTTACCGAACCATTCGGATTGTACTTAGAATCCATACTTGGTTTGCCGTCAAAGTCAACGTATTGACTGAAAATTTGACCATTGTCACGGAGCTCCGCGAATTCTTCAGCCGTCACGACAAATTTCCCTTCACCGTGCGAAACAGGGATAGCATGGATATCACCCACTTGCACGCCAGCCAACCATGGCGAATTGGTATTGGCAATCCGAGTTTCCACCATCTTGGCCACGTGCTGGTTGGCATCATTGTAGAAAAGGGTTGGACTAGTACTGCTGGCATCCTCGAAGTTCCCGTATGGAAGAAGACCTGATTTGACCAAGGCTTGGAATCCATTACAGATACCGATAATCAAGCCACCACGAGCGATAAAACTATCAATGGCTGCACGCACTTTTTCATTGAGCAGGATATTGACAATAAATTTAGCTGATCCATCTGGCTCGTCCGCAGCTGAGAAACCACCTGCAAAGAAGAGGATGTTAGCCTTGCCGATATTGTCAACCATGGTTTCAACTGACTTGACAATGGCTTCTTCATTCAGGGTCACGAATGGCACCAAGTTGACCTCTGCTCCTTCTTTTTCGAAGGCCTTGGCTGAATCATATTCTGAGTTGGTTCCTGGGAAGACTGGGATGTAAACCACTGGTTTTTCAATAATTTCTTTAGCTTTGATGACTGCGGTAGAAGCGACAGCTGGAACTTCTTCCAATTCTGTAGCTTGGGCAAATTCTGTTGGATAAACTTCTTCCAGTTTTCCTTGGAAAGCACTGTCAAGCTTGTGTCCATCTAGCTTCACACTGTTGACAAGGAGTGTAAAGTCTGATGTCGTTTGACCGATTTTCTCCACTCCAGCAATTTCTTCAGGAGAGGTGAAGACAAATCCGCCTAGCTGAGCTGTTAATGCCGTTTCAAGTTCAGTCAAGGTTACCTCTGCACCGATATGATTCCCAAAGATAGCAAGAGCTAAGCTTTCAATGACACCGCCGTATTTGACAGCTGATGCAGATGTTACTTTATGGCCAGCTTGGATGGCTTCAAACTGAGCAAAGTTTTGCTTGATCAAGTCAAAATCAATCTCTTGTGCCAAGGCTTGACCTGGAATGTAGTAGATGTTTTCACCAACATTCTTGAACTCAGGAGAGAGGACCTTACGGCTATCTGCCGTCGTCACCCCAAAGGCAACCAAGGTTGGCGGTACGGTCAATTCTTCAAAGGTACCAGACATAGAGTCCTTCCCACCGATAGATGGCAAGCCAAGTTGGATTTGTGCTTCGATAGAGCCTAGAAGAGCCGCTACTGGCTGACCAAAACGCTCAGCTTGCTTGTCCATGCGCTCAAAATACTCTTGGTAAGAGAAACGAGCCTTGGACCAGTTTGCACCAGTAGCCACCAAACGAGCAGTTGCTTCGATAACCGCATAAGCAGCACCGTGGTATGGAGACCATTCTGCCACATAAGGGTTAAATCCTTGCGCCATGACTGACGCAGTATGAGTCACACCGTGTTGAACTGGTAATTTCTGCACAGAAGCCTCAGTTGGTGTGAGTTGGTAGCGACCGCCAAGTGGGTGATTGACTGTAGAACGACCGACCGAACAGTCAAAGATGGTTTGCAAGCCTTTTTGACTCGCATGGTTGAGGTCAGACAGAACTGCAAGGGTATCTGCTTCAAGTGTGTCAGCATTGGTTGTGCGTTCTTCTGGAAGTTTGGCATCCTTGTCCACAACCTTGGCATCAACGACTACGCGCACACCGTTTGTATCAAGGAAACGACGTTCCAAGTCGACAATGATTTCACCATTCCAGTGCATGACAAGATTTGGTTTTTCAGTCACTGTTGCCACAACAACAGCGTCAATATTTTCTTTATTACATTCCGCAACGAAGGCATCTACGTCTTCAGGACGCACCACAACTGCCATCCGTTCCTGTGATTCAGAAATGGCAATTTCTGTACCGTTCAAACCTTGGTATTTAAGAGGCACTTTATTAAGGTCGATTTCAAGACCATCTGCCAATTCACCGATAGCCACACAGACACCACCAGCACCAAAGTCGTTGGATTTCTTGATAAGACGAGTGACATCGCCATTACGGAAAAGACGTTGAATCTTGCGTTCTTCGATGGCATTCCCTTTTTGAACCTCAGCACCAGCAGTCTCTACAGACTCAACCGTTTGAACCTTGGAAGACCCTGTCGCACCACCGACACCATCACGCCCAGTCTTACCACCGAGCAAGATAATCACGTCACCGGCTTCCGGTTTTTCACGGACAACATTGCCCTTAGGAGCCGCACCAACAACTGCACCTAGCTCCATGCGTTTAGCTACAAATCCTGGGTGGAAGTATTCACGAACGTAAGTCGTCGCAAGCCCAATCTGGTTACCATATGAAGAATAACCGTGAGCCGCTGTTTTAGAAATGACTTGTTGTGGCAATTTCCCAGCACGCGTTTCTGAAATCGGAGCTGTAATATCACCAGCACCTGAGATACGCATAGCTTGGTAAACGTAGGAACGGCCTGACAATGGGTCACGAATAGCCCCACCGATACAGGTAGCAGCACCACCAAATGGCTCAATCTCCGTTGGGTGATTGTGGGTTTCGTTTTTAAACATGAGGAGCCAAGGTTCCTTGACACCATCAACGTCCACTTCAATTTCAACCGAGCATGCATTGATTTCGTCAGACACTTCCATATCGTCCAAACGACCATTAGCACGCTCATAACGACCGAAAATAGTTGCCATATCCATCAAGGTTTGTGGCTTTTCAGACCGACCTAGTTCCTCACGCATGGCAATATACTTGTCATAAGTCGCTTGCAATTGCTTTTGGAATTTAGAAGCTGAGAAATCAATGTGTTTCAACTCGGTCTCAAAAGTCGTGTGACGGCAGTGGTCAGACCAGTAAGTGTCCAAAACCTTGAGTTCCGTCTCCGTCGGCACGCGCCCGATTGATTTGAAATAGTCTTGGATAAAGAGCAAATCATCCACTTCCATGGCCATCCCTTGCTCGGCCTTGTAGCGAGCAAAGTTGTCTGCTGTATAGCTTTCAAAGAAAGTCAATTTAGGAATGGTCTTGTCCGACTCTGAAAATTCCTGCTTGGCAATCCCTGTCGTGATGTCCTTGAAACGAGAATCAACTGGATTGAGCAAGTAGTTCTTGACCGCCTCTAACTCAGTCGCATCAATATCTTTATTGACCAGATAAAGCTGGGCTGTGTTGACTGTTACATCACTTGAACTTCCCAGTAAAAGCAAGGCTTCCTGTGAAGAAACTGCACGCTGGTCAAATTGACCAGGCAGGCTTTCAATGGCAAAGAAAGCATAGTTGGCAAGATCCGCTTGCACGGCCGCTTCGTCCAAGACATGATCCGTCACCTGCTCAGAGAAGATGTGTTTTTCCGCAGGTGCAAACAAGTTCTCTGCCAAATCAAAGACATCATAAACCTGCACAATGCGAATACTTTTTAAGGTTGAAAGTCCCAAGTTGTGCTGGAGCTCCCTTACCAAACTCTCTGACTTGACCTGAAAATCAGCCTTTTTCTCAACAAAAATACGTTTATCCATCAATTCTTATTCCTTTATTTCAGCTCTTGCAATGTTCCCAACGACCTTGAGAGTCTTGCAAACCGATTATTTCAATCCTTGCAACTTCTCCCAGACGATCTCATAAACGTCTGTTAATTCACCTAGCCCCCTACGGAAAACATCCTTGTCCATGTGGTTGCCATCTGCGTCCCACAAACGGCAGTTATCTGGTGAAAATTCGTCTGCCAAGATAATCTTACCATCCTTGTCAAAACCGAACTCTAGCTTAAAGTCAATCAATTTAAGTCCAATCTCAGCAAACCAAGCCTTTAAAAGTTCATTGATACGACGGGTTTCTTCCTTCAAGTAAGCAATCTGCTGGTCATCTGCAATCTTTAGGAATTTCACATGCTCATCATTGATAAACGGATCATCCAAATCATCATTTTTATAGTAAAATTCGACAATCGGAGTCTCAAATGCGATGCCCTCATCAACGCCAAAACGTTTTGAAAAGGATCCAGCCGTGTAGTTGCGGAGCACAACTTCCAAAGGAATAATCTCAACCTTTTTATTGAGCTGTTCCGTATCCGAAAGTTTCTCCACAAAGTGAGTCGCTACACCAGCAGCATTCAACTTTTCAAAAATAAAAGATGAAATCTGATTATTTAAAACTCCCTTGCCCGCAATCTGCTCCTTCTTGACACCGTTGAAAGCAGTCGCCTGGTCCTTGTAAGTTGAAATAATGAGATTTTCATCCTCAGTTGTATAGATATCCTTGGCTTTTCCCGAATAGATCAATTCTTTTGACATTTTAAAGTTCGCCTTTCATATTTCTTTACTTCATTCTACTACAAAATAACGGAAATAGCAAGAATTTGCGAACGACGGCGAAGGTAGCTCTTTTTAACATTAAGAAAAACTGTAAAATCGAAACATTTTACAGTTTTAAAAGTATAATATTGCGTTAAAGACAAACATTATTCTCTATTCAAAAATTGATCCCAATAATAGCGCAAATAACTCTTCTTTCCTGTGATTAGTGTCAAACGTCCTTCTGAACCGTAGCGAAGTTTTTCTGCCTGTTCAGGAGCCAGACTTGTCTCTGCCTCTATTTTAAAGAAATTTCCCTTTTCAGTCTTGGTAGCTGTCGCATCAATATTCGTAATCGCAGAAACAAGAACGAGCTCTTTGTTGGCATCCTTGTTTGTAGTAAAACGGATAGAATCACCTACCTTAAGTCTTGCAACATCTTTTGAACTGAGATAAGCTGTGAGTTTGGTTTTTCTTTCTCGTTCCAAGGCCGGGTAGAGTTGGGCTAGCAGGGTTCCTTCTGCAACCATGGTAGAATCACTGGTCTCAGGATTAAGGTGAAGTACCCCATCCTCGCTTGCTGTAATCTTCCCCTTATCTAGGAGACCTCCTTGGACTTTCTTACCCGACTCCGCTTCTAAAATTTTCTGATCCAAAAGGGTTAATTCCTGACCGACTTTGACTAGGTGCTGGGACTTAAGGGATTCAAGCTGACTATCCAGTCCACTTGCGTAGGCTTGTTGAGCTCCAGATCCCGCATACTGTACACGATAAGTAGCTAAACTAGACTCTAGCTGGGCAATTTGAGCATCCACCTGTGCAATAACTTGCGATTTAGCTTGCGGATCTTCTCCAGCTTGGTTTTTATAGGTCTGGTAAAAAGAGTAGGCTGGATTCTGACTATCCAGTTGATCTCCCTTTTCAATCGCTGACTTAGCTGTGTTGTAGTCTCGGATTTTATCCTGTGTTTGTCTGATAAGATTGCCAATCTCGGACTGACTCTGACTTGCTGCCGCATTCTGTGAGGAGATGCTGGCATTTTGCTGAGAAACATTACTCCTAAGACTACTAGCTTGGCTGAGATAGTCTCGAAACATCTCCTGATAACCAAACTTATCCGCCTCTGGAAATTGATCACTCCCCTCTTTCAAACTGGATTGCAAATAACCCAACTGCTTTTTTTGATCCTTAAACATCTCCAACTGACTGGTGTATGCTTCAACCTGAACAGCTTCCGCCCCTTGCTGGTACTGAACCAGTAGATCTCCCTGCTTGACTAGTTTGTTTTCTTCTAGATAATTGGCCACGATGCGTTGATTGCTAGTCGACTGGATGTTGGCAATGATCCGACTAGGTTCGACAGTAGCTCGGGTAGACAAACTAATCTCCTTCTCTGCATAAACTGCAAAGCCAAGTAAAAACACGAGCAGAAGAAACATGGGTACAATCACCCGACTGGAAAAATTATGGTAACGACGATGGTAAAACTCCGCACTTTCTAAAAATTCTGGTTTCATCTTCTCCTCTTTCTAGCTATTGACCAAATGAGCGTAAAATCCACCTCGAGCAAGCAAGTCTGCATGGGTACCTTCTTCGACAATCTTGCCCTGATCCAAGACAACAACTTTCTCTGTCCGCTCAGCAATGGTCAAGCGGTGGGCGATGAAAATCAAGGTCTTGTCCAAAGCCATGAGATTATCCACGATCCGCTTCTCTGTCAAAATATCCAGACTGCTAGTTGCCTCATCCAAGATCAAGACAGGTGCATCCGTCAAGAGAGCACGCGCCAAAGCGATTCGCTGCCGTTGTCCGCCAGAAATTCCAGCTCCGTCCGAAGTCAACTCTGTCTGGTAATTCAGTGGCATGCGCTCAATATCTTCCCGAATCTCAGCTAACTCGACTGCTCGCAGAACATCCTCCTGTGTCGTCCCCTCCTTGGCTCCAAGGAGAAGATTCTCCAAAATCGTCCCGTTAAAGACATAAGGCTGTTGAGGCAGATAGTTAATGTACTGGCGCAAAGCTTTTTTATCAATCTGATTGAGATTGACACCACCCAGACTAATCTCTCCCTGACTTGGATCGTAAAAATTAACCATCATCTTGGCCAAGGTGGTCTTTCCCGACCCTGAAATCCCCACGAAAGCCATCTTAGATCCTTTCGGAATGGTCAAATTGATATCCGACAAGACGTCACGACCATAGCCATACTTATAGTGAACCTGCTTGAAGGTCATCTCTCCCTTCATCATGCTCAGATCTTCTACCGTTTTCTTCTCCTCAAACTCCGAAGCTACTAGATAAACCTCATTTAAGCGATTATTGGCAACCTGCGCTGTCTGAAGTTTGGTTTGTAGGTTGATGATATTTTCCAAAGGATTGGTAAAGTAAACAAGCAAAGTATTATAGGTAATCAGTTGGCCCAAACTCATTTTCCCATCCATGACAAGAACTGCTCCCATCCAGAGAACGGCAACATTGAGCAGGAGCTGGGCAACTTTTTTCAGTGCCTTTTGCTGGCTTTCTGCCCGACTATAGGTAAAGGATTTTTTCAGATAAACTACAAATTCCTTATCAATCTTTTGATAGCGTGAACTTTCACTGGTCAAAGACTTAATGGTCTCAATACCGTTGATGTCCTCGATGATAGAAGAAGACAGAACCGCATTGGCTTCCATGGTATCCCGATTCATCTTTTCAAAAGGTTTCATAAAGGCAAAGATAATCACCGTATAGATGGGAAGGGCAAGCAGACTAATGAAAAAGAGTGTCATATTTTGTGAAAACAAGACCAGCGAGATAATCAAAATCGTCGACACATCCAAAAAGATAGACAAAATGGTCGACGCTAGCGCGTCAATGATACTGTTGGCATCTGTAAAACGAGACACGATTTCTCCTGTCCTGCGTGTCGCGAAAAAGGACATTGGCAGGTGAAAAACATGCTTGATATAGGACAAAATCACATCAATTGACAGGCGTTGCCCAAGAACCAGCAAGAGGTACTCCTGCGCGTAGGACAAAATCTGCTGGAGGATATAGACGATGACCAGCCCAATAGAGATAATACCCAGCGTCGATCGCATCTGGTCTGGCACGTAACTATCAATGATGGACTGCAGATAATAAGAACCTACAATGTTAATCAGGGTTACCAAGAGTGTCGCTAGGACGATATTGGTAATTAAGCCACGCTGTTTGAGTAAGATGGGCAAGAAAGATAGGAGCCCCTGTTTTTTCTCCTTATGAGGTTTATAGTCTGGAGATGGCGCCATAAAGAGACTGACCCCTGTCCACTCTTGCGCAAATCGCTCACGGGAAATCTTGGTCAGCTTGACACCAGGATCTGGATCAGCGATATGGATGGTCTTCTTATCCTGACCTATCACCACATAATAGTGGAGCAATTTGCCTTCCTTGAGCACATGAGCCACAAAAGGAAAGGTCAAATCTGGCAAGTCAAAGAGCGTCATATCCGCCTTGATCGCTCGCGTCTCAAAGCCAATCTCCTCTGCCACCTTGACCAAGCCCAAAGCCGTCGTCCCATCCATGGTCGTCTTGGCCAACTCTCGTAGATGAGCCAAGGAGTAATAACTGCCGTAGTAGCCAAAGACCATGGCTAATGAAGCTACACCGCAGTCCATCTGATCCACCTGAGGACGATAGTGTCTTTTCCCAAATTTCATATCCATCTCCTTTTTTCTAACAATCTCTTAAAAACTTTGTAAGATTATTTTAACCAAACGAAGAAGAAATCGGAAAATTATTTCTGAAAAAACAATATTCATACCTGAACAGCACTTTTAGTCAAAGCAAATAGGCAGAACAAGTGTCCTGCCTAGATCATTCAATTACAAAGATTTCTTACCTTTCCCACTTCTTTTGTGAATGGTGTATAAAACGATAAACGAAAACACAGGTGGTACCAGATAACTACTTTCACTCATTGTCACCTGAAATCCAAGAGTTGCTAGTATCGTAAAGATGAGAATATTCATTAAAAATAGAAAAATAAATACAATGAAGGATTTTAAAATCTTATTCATTTCGGTTCTCATTACTTTCTTTACTTTCTCTTTTGAGAATAGTATGGTATTTTACCGCTATGTAAATGATTAAAAGAAGTAGGGGATAAGAGAATAAGTCTGAGACTTCCATGAAATTTACACTATACTTCCCTGGTAATAGCCTATAGTCCATTAAAACTTGAAGGATAGAAAGTACAATGCGTACTAGTAGAAGACCCCCTAATAAGATCACTTCTTTTTTAACATACGGACACCTTCCTCACTAAATGCAGATTATGGTTCATTGGTCTAACACTCCAAGATTTATTTTATGCTGGAGCTACAGAGATCAGACTCATGTTGTCATCGTTTGTTATCTTTTTCTTCACTTCTATAAAGTAAGATAAAGGTCATCAAGAATAATGAAATCGTAGGTATATCAAAATATTCAAACCATGTAGGTAGATTTATTTTGTTTACATCAGCTACGATTCTAATAATTAGATAAGCCATCGAGCTAAATAATACAGTGGTCTCTAGCCAAGCTTTGCGTAGTAATTGAACAACTTTCATCCCAAACTCCAATCTGATAGTCCATCAATTTCCAATCTTGCTTTCTTTTGTTTTGTACTTGTATCCTACATAAAACAACCCAAGCAGAATCGGATAGGTTTCTGGATAAAATAGGGTATTGATCGGATTTTTCAAAATCAAATACGTTACGATGTAGATAATAAGCGATACGATAAAATACCCCTCAGCAAATCCTAATAAGAATTGTTTCATGGTAGACTCCTATTTACCTGATAAGAAAGGCGGAAAAACTCCGCCATTCACATGCACAAAATCCTTTTCATTCAGATTGATCTTTTATAGTTTTGATTATCTTTTGACAAATCTTTGCAAAAAATACCAAAATAGCCCGAAGCAAGCAAGCCAACTAAAGTCCATTGCCAATCAAAGGATACTAATGAACCTGTACGAATCACATGGAGCGCGAGATTAAGAGCTATTGCCAACAAAGGAACTATAGTGGCTAGTTTAGGTAACAATGTATTGAGATTAAGGTTGTGATTCATGGTTAATTTCCCTACATACTTTATCCCAAATTTTTAGCTTAGCGTCTACTTCCTAGATAACGCCCATACATATAAGAAGCTACTCCTAATACACCCCAAGCTATTGCTGTGGAAGTAGTAACAATGAAGCCTCCCTCAGTAACAGATAAGTCTGCTTCTGTCATGATATCGAATTTTTCATCCATTTTTTTCATTTCTCTCTCCTTTTTAAATAATACTGGCTAATCCAATAGCTACTCCAACCAAAAGCCCTACTATTCCTGAAGCTGATATAATAATTACTGCAAATTCTTCTGAAATCTTCATTTATTTCTCCATTTTTTATTGGTAGTAACTAAAAGATGACTATTCAATAGTATTTGCCACACACTAACAATAGTTCTCTTTAAACCTTGTCTTTACCTGAATCCAAATAACTCATCATTAAAATAAGGATTGGAATCCATAATTCTGAGCCTACATACTGATCAACTTTAAAGGGAATTACATTTAAATCACCCAGCACACAGAGTGCTCCAAAAATGATTAAAAGTACGCCTATTAAATTTTTTCGATTTTTCATACCTAATCACTTTTTATCCAAACCTACGTTTTAAATCTTGCCCGATTAATCTACCGCCAAGGAAAATAGTCACTCCAATACCAATCGTAGCTATTGTGATCACGCCTCCATCAGTATTCATCAATTCGTCTTCTGTCAACTCTGTCCAATTATTTAAATTATTCATATTCATTTTATCCTCCTATTATCACATAAAGTATCCCCAAGCAATACCGCCAATAAGTAAGATACCTCCTACTACCACAGCAGTAACAGAACCCCCATCCACATCCATCAACTCTTCTTCTGTAAGAGCTACAAAGTTTTGTTCCATTTTGTCAAAATTTGCCATCTTTTTCCTCCTTTATTTCTATTTTTTAGTTTACGGTTTCTAGGCTTTAAACCATTTTAAAATCCAGATTGGAAAAATAACTGAAATCATTTTTTCTCTCCTTCCTTTTCTTCTTACCTATCTATTCGAAAAACAATTCGAAAATGAACAATTCATTCATTTTTATTTTAAAAACCACTTAATGAACCACGGATAAAAACCGGTCACGTACATAAACGTTCCTCCTTTTTTCTTTCTTATCTCTTTATTCGCAATCTCTACAAAAAATTTTAACATTTTTCTTTTTTCTGCAAACAAAAAAACAACATGACTTGCATGTTGCTTTTTGCTATATCTTACCTTTAATAGTTCTGACCACATCTGCTACACTTTGCAGTTGGTCAATTTCCTCATCACTGATTTCAATTCCGAATTCATCTTCTAGTGTCAAGACGAACTCCATCAAGTCCACTGAGTCCGCATCTAGGTCATCTTTCAAACTCAAGGCTTCTGTCACGACAAAGTCTTCTCCCTGTCGCTCTTGGATAATGGTTACAACACGGTCAAAAATTTCTTTTTCTGTCATCTTTTTATTCTCCTGAAAATTCACGCGCAGTCTGAGCAACTACGTCTGTTTCGATCATGGTACGAATCTGGCGAATCGTACTGTACACAGCTTTGGCATCACTTGAGCCATGGGTCTTGACAACAGGTGCTTTGGCACCAAACAAGACCGCTCCACCAACATCTGAATAGTTGAGCTGTGTTTTCAAACCTTTGAGACTATCTTTGAGAAGGAGAGCACCTAACTTCGCTCGAAGGCCACCACCTGTAATAGCCGTCTTGAGTAAGCCCATGATTCCCATAGCGGTCCCTTCGATGGATTTGAGAACAGCGTTTCCCGTGAAACCATCTGTTACGACAACATCCGCAACACCATTCATCAGATCACGCGCTTCCACATTTCCAACAAAGTTCAAACTTTCATCAGCTACTAGCAAGTCGTATGTTTCCTTACGAAGCGGATCTCCCTTGCTGCTTTCTGTTCCGTTGTTGAGCAAACCAACACGTGGTTGTGCAATCCCACGAACATTTTTTGCATAGAAGGAACCTAGAACCGCGTATTGGTGCAGATGATGGGCTGTATTTTCCGCATTGGCACCGAGATCTAGCATATCAAACCCTTTGCCATCAATGGTCGGCAAGGTCGACATGAGTCCAGGACGATCGATATTCTTGATACGACCCACAATGAAGAATCCTGCAGCCAACAAGGCACCTGTATTCCCAGCTGAGAGGACAGCGTCTGCTTCTCCCTCCTTGACTGCCTTGGCTGCTAATACCATGCTGGCATTTTTCTTTTTACGGATAGCTTTTGTCGGCTCATCGTCTGAGTTAATTTTCTCATCCGTATGGATAATGCTAACACGCTCTGTCGCCGTTAGATATTGCTTGATCTTACTTTCATCTCCGTAGAGTTGAACCTCAATATCCGAAAAGTCAGCCAGGGCTTGATTGACACCTTCAACGATGGCTTGAGGTGCGTAATCGCCCCCCATAGCATCTACTGCAATTTTTTTCATTTGTCTTCCTCTTTTAGTAATTGTCCCCAGTCTGCCAGGGAATCAATAAATTTCTTTGATTTAAGGTGAATCCCAACATACTCTTCGTAGATTTGGTCTATAAACTTGCGCAAGTCTTGCTTGATTTCGGGCTTGAGCGAAATGGTCTCCAAGGTTTCAAAATCAATGGCTTGAAATTGATTGAGCAGATAAGGGATATTGGGATTTAGATGACAACGTCTCTCATCCTCATGATAATGCTCTGGGCAAAGGCAGGCTCCATATTTAAAAGAAAAGTCAAAGGCCTGACCGACCCGATGGCAAAAAACACACTCATTAAAATTGAGGCTGATTCCAAATCGAGTCAAGATTTGAATTTCAAAAATATTGGTCAAGACTTGATAATCCAAGCCTTCTTCCATTAGCTCTAGAGTCTTTCTCAAGAAGGCAAATAAGGGCGCATCTTGTTGGTTATCCTGCAAACTAGCATCTGCAAGGGCAGCCACATAGGTCGCATAAGCCATGACAAAGAGATCACTATTAATCTTGGGAAAGGTCATCACCTCATGGTAGTCCTCGATGTAGCTAAGGCCGTCATCATTGATTCGCAAGAGAAATCGTGCTAACACCAAGGGCTGAATAACCGGAGCTAGTTTGGACTGGCCAGCGTGTTTGACGAAAAACATGCGCTTGCCTGCCTGCTCGGTAAAGATCTTGACTAGCTTGTCATCCTCTCGAAAGTTGCGATTGTAGAGCACCAAGCCTTGACTCATGATAGACTGAATCATGCTTCTCTCATGTACTCCTCAAGTCGTTTCATAGCTTCTTTGATAGTCTCCATGCTAGCTGCATAAGATAGGCGCACATAGCCTTCTCCGTAGCGTCCAAAGGCGGCACCAGGGATAAAGGCAACAGCCTTCTTCTGAGCAAAATCCTTCAGAAAAGCAAAGGAGTCTTGATTGTAGCCCGCTGGAATCTTAGCAAAGATATAAAAGGCACCGTCTGGTTTGATAATCTCAAAACCAAGAGCAGTCATCTTCTCGATGATATAATCTCGACGCTGGATGTATTCCTTCTTCATAGGCTCCGCATCGTTTTTACCCGCCGTCAAAGCTTCTACCGCAGCATGTTGCGCCATAGTATTTGCGGCAGTTACCAAGTACTGGTGACTCTTGATTAACTGAGCCGTAAAGGCTGCAGGAGCAAAGATAAGGCCTAAACGCCAACCTGTCATAGCATGAGACTTAGATAAACCATTGATAATAATAGCCTGGTCTCTCAGCATAGTTCCCAAAGATACATGGGCTTCCCCTGTATAGGTTAATTCTGAGTAAACCTCATCACAGACAACAAAAATCTCGTACTTGCGTAAAACGTCTGCCAAGGCTTCCAACTGCTCCCGACTATAGGTAATTCCTGTCGGATTGGCTGGATAGTTGAGAATAACTGCTTTGAGTTTATCCCCTTGCTCCAAAATGGCCTTTTCCAACATCTCAGGAGTCAAGACAAAACCATTTTCAGTTGTATCAATCTCGATAATCTCTGCCCCAACTAGATTGACAATCGGTTCATATCCTGGATAGGCAGGAGCTGGCAAGAGCACCTTGTCCCCCTCTTCCAAAATAGCCGTCAAAGTAGCAGATAAAGCCTCTGTCGCTCCGATAGTGACCAGGATTTCATTTTCAGGATTGTAGTCCAATTGGTATTTTTCTTTTACAAAGTCGCTAGCAGTCTGGCGCAAAGTCAGCAAACCGCTCATCCCTGTATAGTAGGATTGGTTCTGATCAATGGCTCGCTTGGCTGCCTCCTTGATATGATCTGGCGTTGTAAAATCAGGTTCCCCCAAGGTCAAACGCAAGACCCCAGGAATCTCTGAAATGGCCTGGTCAAACTGGCGAATCAAGGAAACTTGAATCTTGTCTAACTGTTTATTAAAGCGCTTGGTTAAGTCCATAGATATCCCCCTTGCTTACAGAACATAGTACTATTATACTACAAAAGCTCCCTGACCGCAAAATCCATCTGAAACCCGGATTTTTCACTTTCTGTTTTACTTTTCTTCTCGACAGGACTATAATAATAAGTGCTTATTTTCGGAGGTTCATATGTCATTTTTATCAAAAAACGGGGCAGGAATCTTGGCCTGCCTTCTCATTTCTATCATTTCTTGGTTTCTAGGAGGATTTTTCCCCGTCGTGGGCGCACCTGTCTTTGCAATTTTTGCTGGAATGCTCCTCCACCCCTGGCTCTCACCCTACAAACAACTAGATGCAGGTTTGACCTTTAGTTCCAAAAAATTGCTCCAGTATGCCGTTATCTTACTCGGTTTTGGTCTCAATATCTCGCAAGTCTTCGCAGTTGGACAAACTTCACTCCCTGTCATCCTTTCCACCATTTCGATTTCCTTAATCGTCGCCTACCTCTTCCAGCGTTTCTTTGCGCTAGACACAAAACTAGCTACTTTGATTGGAGTGGGTTCTTCTATCTGTGGTGGTTCTGCCATTGCTGCGACAGCGCCCGTTATCCATGCCAAGGAAAAAGAAGTTGCCCAAGCCATTTCCGTTATCTTTTTCTTCAATGTTTTGGCTGCGCTCATCTTTCCAACTCTAGGAACTTGGCTTCACCTATCCAATGACGGCTTCGCCCTCTTTGCAGGAACTGCAGTCAATGATACTTCTTCTGTGACGGCTACCGCCAGCTCCTGGGACAGTCTTTACCATACCAATACCCTTGAGTCTGCAACCATTGTGAAACTCACACGCACCCTAGCAATCATTCCCATCACTCTCTTTCTCTCCTACTGGCAAAGTCGCCAGCAAAAAAACAGCCAAGATTTCCAACTGAAAAAAGTTTTCCCACTTTTTATCCTTTATTTCATCCTAGCCTCTCTCTTAACGACTCTTCTCACCTCTCTCGGTGTGTCTAGTAGCTTCTTCACCCCTCTCAAACAACTCTCCAAATTTCTCATTATCATGGCCATGAGTGCTATCGGTCTCAAAACAAATCTAGTAGCCATGATCAAATCCAGCGGAAAATCCATTGTACTCGGAGCCCTTTGCTGGATTGCCATCATCCTTACCAGTCTTGGCATGCAGGCATTGATTGGTATTTTCTAACACAAAAGGTAGCCCATGGCTACCTTTTATTGTTCAAGAATTAAGCGTGTATGTTCTCTCTTGATACAGCGATTCATCACGATGTCATCGCATCCTCCGGCACGCAAGATTTCTTCCGCTTCTAGGCTTTCAAGTCCTAATTGCGCCCAAAAAATCTTGGCATCAGCCTTGAGAAAATCACGCGCCACATCTGGCAAAAACTCACTACGACGGTAAACATTGACAATATCTACAGGAAAAGGAATCTCAGCTAGACTCGCATAAGCCTTCTCTCCCAAAATTTCCCCACCTGCAGCCTTGGGATTAACTGGAATGATTTTATAGCCTCTAGCCTGCATTTCCTTGGTCACTCGATTGCTAGTGGTTTCCTCACGGTCGGACAAGCCCACTACCGCTAAGGTTTTACTGGTTGCTAAATACTGACGAATCACACCATCACTTGGATTGATAAATTCTTGACTCATAGAAATCCTCCTTTTTCATCAGTATAGCATATTTTGAAAAGGCTTGCAGATTTTGACTATAAAAATCTCCTAGCAAGAAAAGAAACCTGCTAGGAGAACTATCTATTTCAAGTGAAAGATTAAATCTTTTTCTCAATGCTAAACAAAGGAGAAAGAGGACGTTTTTCGTGGATACGGATAATAGCATCGCCTAGAAGATGAGCAATCGAAATTTGTTCAATCTTATCAATCAAACGCTCTTCTGGTAGGTAGATGGTATCCAAAACAACCAATTTTTTAATAGCTGATTTTTGGATATTGTCCATAGCTGGCCCTGAAAGAACTGGGTGCGTACAGCTTGCGTAAACTTCAACAGCACCTGCTTCAGCAAGAGCATCTGCCGCATGACAAATAGTTCCAGCTGTATCAATCATATCGTCAATCAAGATACAAGTCTTGCCTTCGACCTTACCGATGATGTTCATCACCTCGCTGGTATTCATCTTGTCTACACTACGACGTTTGTCAATAATTGCAATCGGAGTTTTCAAAAACTCTGCCAATTTACGAGCACGAGTCACACCACCATGGTCTGGGCTGACAACAACATAGTCAGAGCCAACCATACCACGACGTTCAAAGTAGTCCGCAATCAATGGAGCGCCCATCAAGTGATCCACAGGAATATCAAAGAATCCCTGAATCTGCGCAGCATGCAAATCAATCGTCAACAAACGATCCACTCCAGCCACTTCTAGCATATTGGCAACGAGTTTTGAAGTGATTGGCTCACGCGCTCTCGCTTTTCTATCCTGACGTGCATAACCATAGTAAGGCATGACAACGTTGACAGATTCTGCACTAGCCCGCTTCAAGGCATCTACCATGATCAAAATTTCGAGCAGATTGTCATTTACAGGTGAGCTCGTTGATTGTAGGATAAAGACGTGTTTTCCACGGATTGATTCTTCGATGTTGACCTGAATCTCCCCATCTGAAAATTGGCGAACAGTCGATTTCCCCAACTCTATCCCAATCTCTTGCGCCACACGCTCTGCCAATTCTCTATTAGAAGAAAGGGCAAACAGCTTTAAATCAGAAAAAGACATGATTTCCTCCGGTATTTATGTATCACTTGTTTTTTTACACAACATTTTCCATCTACCATTGTAGCGCTTTTTCCTTTATTTTTCAATCAAAAATAAAACAAGAGTAAACATTTATACCCTTGTTTTATACTATTTTATATTAGCTATATTAAAATTAAAAATCCTACATTTTAACAATCGATTTTATGCTAGGATGAGATTTTTTCGAGATAAAGTTAGTATACTTCTCTCATACTTCCTGTATCCACATCATAGACAGCACCTGAAATAACCACATCATCAGGAATCAGTGGAGATTTTCGAAGCAACTGCATATCCTCTCTCACACTCTCTTCAACATCCTGGAATGATAAAAAATCTTGACCAGACACATCGACGCCGAGCTCATGTTTCAAGTGCTCTTGAAAAGTCTCATTTTGAAAGGTTTGAGCTCCACAGTCTGTATGGTGAAGCACCACGATTTCTCTTGTCCCCATTTGTTGCTGGGAAATCACCAGTGAACGAATCATGTCCTCTGTTACTCGACCACCCGCATTCCGCAAGATATGGGCATCTCCAAGTGCTAAACCTAAAGCTTGCGCGACGTGTAGCCGTGAGTCCATGCAGGTCACGATTGCTACTCTTGTTTTCGGCTTAAGTGGCAGATTTAATTTCCCATGAAGGGCAACATAAGCCTGATTGGCTTGCATAAACTGTTCAAAATACGACACGATTTCCCCCTTAAAAATTTGACAATCAAATATTTCTCCTATCTTATCATTTTTAAGAGAATTTGTCACAGATTAAGCAAAGACCTTTTTCAAAACTTCCTGAATCGTTGTCACACCAATGACCTCAATTTCTTTGGGTGGAGTGATTCCTGTCAAGGAATTCTTGGGTACATAAATCTTGGTAAAGCCCAGTTTTGCCGCTTCATTGATGCGTTGTTCGATACGATTCACGCGTCGAATTTCTCCGGTCAAACCCAGTTCACCCACAAAACATTCCTGAGGATTGGTAGGTTTGTCCTTGTAACTCGAAGCAATAGCAACTGCAACGGCTAAGTCAATAGCAGGCTCATCCAATTTCACACCACCAGCAGATTTGAGATAGGCATCCTGATTTTGCAAGAGAAGCCCTGCTCGTTTTTCCAAAACAGCCATAATCAGACTTGCACGATTGAAATCAAGTCCTGTCGTCGTACGCTTGGCATTTCCAAACATGGTTGGTGTTACCAAAGCCTGAACCTCCGCCAAAATCGGACGAGTACCTTCCATGGTCACAACGATTGACGAGCCAGTAGCCCCATCCAAACGCTCCTCTAGGAAAACTTGACTCGGATTGAGCACCTCAACCAATCCGCCCGACTGCATCTCAAAAATCCCAATCTCATTAGTGGAACCAAAACGGTTTTTGACAGCTCTCAAGATACGAAAGGTATGGTGACGCTCCCCTTCAAAGTAAAGCACCGTATCCACCATATGCTCCAACATACGCGGACCAGCCAAGGTCCCTTCCTTGGTCACATGCCCTACGATAAAGATGGCAATGTTATTGGTCTTAGCCAGCTGCATAAGCTCAGCGGTCACCTCACGCACCTGAGACACAGACCCTTGCACCCCTGAAATCTCAGGAGACATAATCGTCTGGATAGAGTCGATGATGAGAAAATCTGGTTGGATGCGCTCCACCTCAGATCGAACACTCTGCATATTGGTCTCTGCATAGAGATAAAACTCGCTATCAATATCTCCCAAGCGCTCTGCCCGTAACTTAATCTGCTGGGCAGACTCCTCCCCACTGACATAGAGAACCGTACCCACTTGAGACAGCTGGGTTGAAACTTGTAAGAGAAGGGTTGATTTCCCAATCCCAGGATCCCCACCAATGAGGACGAGACTTCCTGGTACCACACCGCCACCAAGCACTCGGTTAAATTCTTCCATCTCAGTCTTAGTTCGATTGACATTGATAGAAGTCACCTCAGCCAATTTCATGGGCTTGGTTTTCTCACCCGCCAAGGACACACGCGCATTCTTGACCTCAGCAACCTCAACCTCTTCTACAAAAGAAGACCAAGACCCACAGTTAGGACAACGCCCTAGATACTTAGGTGAATTATATTCACAATTTTGACATACAAATGTCGCTTTTTTCTTTGCGATGATAAACCTCTTTCTAAATCTCTATCTCACACTCTATCACTTGGCAAAAATCAATTTTTTCATTAGGTACAAACTGGCGCATGAGCATTCGATGAGCGACAACTACCACAGTCTGATGTTCTCGATACTTAGTCATGCATTCTAGAAAACGAGACTTCATCTCCGCAGCTGTCTCATATTGAATAGAACTATTAGGAAGCAACTCCCCCTTGTTTTCTAAAAAAAGACATCTAGCTCTTTCAAAGTTCTCTATACCTGTTTCATAAACCTGCCATTCGTGTAACAAAGGCTCCACCCTCAAAGGAAGGCCAGTAGCACAAGAAACATAAGAAGCCGTTTCTAAAGCTCTCGTTACTGCTGAAGTCACTAGTAAGTTAGCTGATTGTAGTAAGGGATTTTGGCAAAGTTCCTGAGCTTGTTGTCGTCCCTTCTCAGATAAGGGGGCCAAATCCATCCCAAAACCTGTATAAGAACGTTCCTCTAACTCACGGTAATCTGGCTCCCCATGACGTACAAAGATAATCTTCATCTTAGTGCCCTGTTGATCCAAATCCACCAGTTCGCACGCCGTCTGCCTCATCTCCATCTGCGATTAAAAATGGTGCAAAGACAGCCTGAACCACACGTTCCCCAACTTCGAGAACCACTTCCTGGTCAGTAATGTTTCTCATCTGCGCAAAGATATGTCCCTCATTCCCGGGATTGCCATAATAATCCCCATCAATAACGCCAACTGAGTTGATCAAGACCAATCCCTTCTTACGAGGGTTTGAAGAACGGTCATAGAGATAGAGCACTTCTGTCGGTTGCATATAAGCCTTGACTCCTGTTGGGACGAGAACAATATCTCCCGGAGCAATCACAGTGCGTTCCGCAACCTTTAAGTCATAGCCAGCCGCATGAGCTGTCTCACGCTTCGGTAGTAAATTTTCATCTGTATAACTCGAAACCAATTCAAAACCACGAATTTTCATATTTTTCTCTTTTCTATAATCATTTATTCTAGGCTATTTTATCTTATTTATTCGAAAAAAGCACGAAAAAAGAGCACACAATTCACACTCGCTTAGGGCTGCTGGATTCCTCCCCTGACCCGCTTCACGCAGAACTGTTGCTCCACTATTTATTATACCACATTCCCCTCTGTTTTTAAAGAGAAATTATTTTTTCCGTCGATTTCGGAAAAAATCCTGCATAATCGCTGCACACTCACTCTCCAAAACTCCCGTTTCAACCTCTACACGATGATTGAGACGCTCATCTGTCAAAATATCGTACAAGCTCCCAGCGGCGCCAAATTTCTGATTTTTAGCCCCGTAGACTACGTTTGGAATACGGGCAAGCCCGATTGCCCCACTACACATCACACAGGGCTCTATGGTCACAAAAAGAGTGCAATCCAGCAAGCGCCAGCTCTCCTCACTCAAGTTCGCATTCTCTATTGCCATAATTTCCGCATGCATAACTGCTCTCTGTAATTCCTCACGCGCATTATGCCCCCTACCAATGATTTCTCCATCCTTGACAATCACACAACCAATTGGAATTTCATCGTGTTCTAAGGCAATCTCAGCCTCTCTCAAAGCCTCTCTCATAAAGGCTTCTTTTTCTTCAACTGTATAATTCATCGTTCTTCTCTTTTTCTACTTGTCGATTTTATTATTATATCATGATTCTCAACACAAAAAAAGCCACCGAATGCGGTGACTTAATAGGGAGATTATTATGAAAAAGAAAAGTTTAGGATATTTGTTACAACAAGTTAGGAGGTCTTCTTGTAACTGTTTATAGTATACCCAACCTGTCTTAAACTAATCTTAAAAATCTCCTATGACCAAACACTTTCTAAAATATTAGTTTGTTCACGATCAGGACCTACTGAGAAAGTAGAAATACGAACCCCAACCAACTCGCTTACACGACGAACATAGTTACGTGCATTCTCAGGAAGGTCTTCTAAATTACGGACTCCAGTGATATCTTCTGACCAACCTGGCAATTCTTCGTAGATAGGTTTGCAACGTTTTAATTGCTCAAGACTAGCTGGGTAGTGGTCGATACGTTGACCATCGAGATCATAAGCCACACAAATTTTCACAGTATCCAAACCGCTCAAAACATCAATAGAATTCAATGAAAGATTGGTAATCCCAGATACACGGCGACTATGACGCATCACAACTGAGTCAAACCAACCCACACGACGTGGACGGCCAGTTGTTGTACCATACTCATGACCTACTTCACGAATGCGATTTCCCACTTCATCAAACAATTCAGTTGGGAAAGGTCCGTCACCTACACGACTCGTATAAGCTTTACATACACCTACAACCTTGTCAATCTTACTTGGACCAACACCAGAACCAATTGTCACACCACCAGCGACAGGGTTTGAAGAAGTAACAAATGGATAAGTACCTTGGTCAATGTCCAACATGACACCTTGTGCACCTTCAAAAAGTACACGTTTACCGTTATCAAGTGCATCGTTCAAGATAACGGATGTATCTGTCACATACTGCTTGATTTGTTGGCCATACTCATAGTACTCTTCAAAAATATCATCAATTGAAATAGGGGTACTGTCATACAATTTTTCAAACAAACGATTCTTTTCCGAAAGATTCCGTTCCAAGCGTTCACGGAAAATATCCTTATCCAAAAGATCTGCAATTCGAATCCCTACACGAGCAGCTTTATCCATGTAGGCTGGGCCAATACCCTTGATAGTAGTCCCGATTTTATTGTCGCCCTTAGCTTCTTCTTGCAAACGGTCTAATTCAATATGATATGGCAAAATGACATGTGCACGATCAGAAATACGCAAGTTATCAGTTGTCACACCTTCCTCATGAAGATAGCTCAACTCTTTCACAAGAGATTTCGGGTTCACAACCATCCCATTCCCAATAACTGAAATTTTTTCAGGGAAGAAAATACCTGATGGAATCAAGTGCAACTTAAATTTCTTGCCATCAATCACAATTGTGTGACCAGCATTATCACCACCTTGGTAACGAGCAATCACCTCTGCATTAGCTGAAAGAAAATCTGTAATTTTCCCTTTACCTTCATCGCCCCATTGGGTACCTACAACAACAACTGAAGTCATAATCTTGTCTGAGCCGCTAGACTCTTCCTTTCTCATATACATGGCAGGAGTCTCACCTGCAATTATATCTTACAATTTATTATAAGAAAAAAAGACCATTTTATCAAGAAGAAACACTGGAAAAGATTTGGAATTTCTGTAAATAACAAAATTCAAAACCTTAAAAATTAAACAAAATCCTACAAAATATAAAATCAATACAGATTATTGTTCGTAATATATGAGTTTCTTATTGGATAAGAGTTGTACCACCTTGCAGGAATTTATCTAGATATAGACGATAAGCTGTTTTAAAGTGATATAGTGAAAAGTCCCTATCACTTTTTATTTTAAATCGGATTAAGTAATATAGTAAAAACCGAAGATGAAGTGATTCCCACTCAGCAGAACTCTGACATAAAGAAGCATATTCTTGTTCAACTAGTTTCAAAAAGACAAATGCTCGTTCATAAAATTTTTGAAGCATATAAAAAATCCCTTTCTTATTATTAACACCAGTCTAACAGAAAAACGAACTAAAAAAGCTTCAAATCCTATAAGAGTAGAATTTAAAGCTAAATGAACTAAAAATAAAATATAAAGGTAATTATAGATGCCAAAATTAAGTTTTGAATTTTGAAAAATTTACTTCATTTATAAAATCATAACTACTCGTCTAACAGGTGGTTTGCACCAGGGTTATAAGCCCAAATCACCAGCCAGCGCCTAAGGACGCTGGCTTTCACGTTGTTCAAGCCTCATTGCTCTTGACTCGTCACTTGCCTCTTAAAGAGACCTTGGTACTACTTACCACTACCCCTAAAGGGATCCTCATATTCTTTTACACTTAATTTATCTAATGCTATATCATGCTTTACTCGTTCTCGAATTTTCATACTCGTGAAGAAATCATCCACTGGATAATTTCTTTAATCTTGAATATATTTCTTAATTGTGGCTTCATTAAGTCCCACTGTACTCACGTAGTAACCTTCTGCTTTTCATACTCGTGAAGAAATCATCCACTGGATAATTTCTTTAATCTTGAATATATTTCTTAATTGTGGCTTCATTAAGTCCCACTGTACTCACGTAGTAACCTTCTGCCCAGAAATGCCGATTTCCAAACTTATACTTGAGGTTGGCGTGTTTATCAAACATCATGAGTGCACTTTTACCTTTTAAATATCCCATGAAACTTGAAACACTTATCCTTGGTGGAATACTTACTAACATATGTACATGATCAGGCATCAAGTGACCTTCGATAATTTCAACACCTTTATAACTGCACAAAAGATGAAATATTTCGCCTAAACTACTTCGATATTGATTATAGATCACTTTTCGTCTATACTTAGGGGTAAACACAATGTGATATTTACACATCCACTTTGTGTGTGATAAACTATGTGCCTTTTGTGCCATATTTTTCTCCTTTCGCTTTACAATTGGCTTGAACACCTTTATTGTATCGCGTTTGGAGTTTTTTTGGTATAACCTTCGATGCGCACCCGCATAGCGGGTGGTTTATTTGTCTCGCACCTTACGGAGCGAGACGGACTAATAGTCACATAATAAAAAAGAACACCAGTGGTGTTCTTTTTTATCTGACTCCGCCAGTAGGACTCGAACCTACGACATCATGATTAACAGTCATGCGCTACTACCAACTGAGCTATGGCGGATAAAAGCTAAGCGACTTCCATATCTCACAGGGGGCAACCCCCAACTACTTCCGGCGTTCTAGGGCTTAACTGCTGTGTTCGGCATGGGTACAGGTGTATCTCCTAGGCTATCGTCACTTAACTCTGAGTAATACCTACTCAAAATTGAATATCTATCAAATAATTAGAAAAACCATACGCTAAGTTTTCTCAGTTACTTTGGATAAGTCCTCGAGCTATTAGTATTAGTCCGCTACATGTGTCACCACACTTC